>JAITNA010000205.1 GCA_031290715.1 Eubacteriales Family XIII. Incertae Sedis bacterium
ACCTTGTCATTCCCGCGAATGCGGGAATCCAGTGACATATTTATCACTGGATTCTCGGGATCCACCGCAAGCGGCGGCCCCAAGAATGACAACATTTTAGCAGGGGTCTGAATAGACACGTTGCCGGGGTAATAATGTCGCGCGGTTAGATACGGGTTAGATTGCTTCTTTATAATATCAAATATTACCGAATAATATCGGATAATTGGCGACGGGGATTTGGATGAGCCCCAATGGGGAAGGAGTAGCTTGATGTATATTTTGGAAAACGCGCTGCAAAATATCAGACGCAACCGGGGCCGGAATCTGATGATCGGCATTATTATTTTTGTCATTATTGTATCCGCTGTTACGGCCTTGATGATTCGCAATACGGCGGACGGGGTGATCGCGGACTACAAGACGCGGTTTGGATCCGAGGTGAGCTTGTCGCCCAATATGCAAAAACTTCAGGAAGAAGCGATGGCGAACAGCACGGAGGACGCGAGCGGTATGAACCGGGTGCGCATTGTGCGGCCTGAGATTCCGGCGGAGCAGTATGTCGCGTTCGGGGAGTCCGAATATCTGAAAGAAGCGGTCCTCACCGCGACCGCGAAAACGAACAGCGAGCAGCTGAAGCCCATCGACGAGGATCTCGGCGGCGGGGGCGGGATGATGGTGAGCGGGCGCGGCGGGCCCGGCGCGGAACCGGTGCAGGAAGCGCTTGGGACGCAATATTATACAAAGCTGCTCGGAAACGAGTATTCCGATTTTGAATCGGGCGACCGCAGCATTTCTGAGGGGCGGCTGCCGGAAGCGGACGGCGAATGTATGCTCAGCACGGAGCTTCTTGAGAACAGCGGGCTTTCCCTCGGCGATGAGATCACGCTGACGTCGGAGCTGACGAAGGGGCTTCCGGATGAGGAGGGGGAAGCGGAAACGCTCCCCATCTCTTATACGCTGACCATCGTGGGGACTTATCTTGACGCGACCGCGGAGTACGGGAGCGGCGCGGGGCTGATGGAGAACGCGTATACGAACCGGAGAAATGAGATTTTGACCACCTTCGATACGGCGGCGGCGCCGATGGTTTCGGAATGGAGCGGGATTGAGGTCGGGGCGACCTACTATCTGAAAAGCCCGGATATGCTGCCGGATTTTGCGGACGAGCTGTACGCGAAAGGGCTGAGCGACGTATTCGACGTGACGACGGACGAGGCATCATATGAGAGAATCGTGGGGCCGGTCGAGGGGCTCAAGACCATCTCTGTCGCTTTTGTCATCATCGTCTTGGTGTTCGGGGGCGTGATTATTGCATTGTTATCCTCGATCGCCATCCGCGAACGGAAGTATGAAATCGGCGTTTTGCGGGCGATGGGGATGAAGCGCTCCAAGGTGGCGCTCGGGCTGTGGACGGAGATGCTCGTGATCACGGCGGTCTGCCTTGTCGTCGGGCTGGGCGTCGGGATGGTCGTCGCGCAGCCGGTCACAGATGTCATGCTCGCGCAGCAGGTCGCGGCGGCGGAGGAAGCCGAAACAGCCGGGATGCCGGGAGGCGGCGCGGGCGGGTTCATGACGGCCAATATCGCAAGCAGCGGGATGTTCGGCGGGCAGGCTGACGCGGAAGCGCTGAAAGACCTCGATGTGTCGCTCGGCTGGGTAACGCTGCTCGAATTGATCGGGATCGCGATTTTGCTGTCGTCGCTGACCGGGCTCATCGCGACGCAGAAGATCACGAAATATGAGCCGATCAAAATATTGATGGAGCGGAATTAGGGAAGGGGAAAGGAAGGGTGCGGGAGATGGATGTATTGGCTTTGAAGGATGTGTTTTATCAGTATGAGGGCGCGAATCGGGCTGTGCTTCAGGGCGTCAGCGCGGGCTTTGAGGCGGGCCGGGTGTATACGATTGTCGGCAAATCGGGCTCCGGGAAATCCACGATGCTGTCTTTGATTGCGGGATTGGATGTTTGCGGCGGCGGCGAGATTTTGTACGGCGGCGCCGACCTGAGCCGTATCGACCGCGACAAATATCGGGCGAAAGGGATCGGTGTGATTTTTCAAGGTTTCAATTTGATCACGAACGCGACCGCCATTCAGAACATCGTGTTGTCCATGAACATCAGCGGAAGTCTTGAGCGCGACAAGAAGGCGTACGCGTACGGGCTGCTCGATCAGATGGGAATCGACCGCGAAACGGCGGAGCGGACGATTCTCAAGCTGTCGGGCGGCGAGCAGCAGCGCGTGGGGATTGCGCGGGCGCTGGCGCACAATCCGAACATCATTATCGCCGACGAGCCGACCGGGAATTTGGATAAGGAAACGGAAGCGGAGATATTGAAAATCTTCAGTTCCCTTGCGCACGAGGAGGGCAAGTGTGTTATTATTGTAACGCATTCCACGAAAGTATCCGAGATCGCCGATGTGATTTTGGGGATACGGAATGGGCAGGTTTCCGTTGTGCGGGAGCGTACGCATTGAGGCGGGCGCGGGCGCGCGGCGGGATAGTCGGATCGTCAGGACAGTCAGGGTGAGTCGAATAGGAGATGGTAAAACATGAAAAGCGGAATGAGAAAATCGGATCATATCATCAGTATCGTGTTGTTTGCGATCGCGGGGCTGCTCATCGCCTACGCGGTGTGGGCGATCATCAAGAGTCATACCTATATCGCGGAGTTGGTGACGGCCGGGCAGCTTGTGATCAAGGACAGCGTGTATGACGTGGTGAGTTTTTATATGAGCGCTTGCGCACAGTATATCGTTTTTGCCGTGCTGCTTTTTGCCGGCGGGTGGCTGCTGCGCAGTTGGAGCGCGGCGGCGGTAGTTGGCGTTGGCGTTGGATTGCCGCGGGGCGCTGCGGGCGAGGATGATGACGATGCGTCGCTGTCCGGGGATGGCGCCGCGCCGGTTGCGGACGGGGACGGCGTTGGTGTTGGCTTCGATGCCGGCACTGTGTCTGCGGGCGATGTCGGCGCTGAGATCGCGGGCAAGGGTTCGGTGTCGGCGGATGAATTTGCGGACGAAGAAGAAGCCGAATTGGACGAATGGTTTGAGAAGATGCGCGAGGAATAGGCACAAAATGTTGAACAAGAGGCGGGGCTGATGATATAATCAATGACGACGCTGTTATTATCTGAACGCGCGATGCGGAGGAGGACGGAATATGTCCATGGTAAGCCTGATCGTTGGACACAAAGGAACCGGAAAAACCAAGATGATGATCGAGTTGGCGAACGACCGCGCCGAGAAGAGCAGCGGGCATATTGTATTCGTCAACAAGAATCAGCGCCTTATGTATGATCTCATCCACGAGATCAGGATCGTCTGTATGGAGGATTACGAAGAGATCACAAACAGCGACGAGTACATCGGGTTCCTGTACGGCATTATCAGCAGCGACCACGACATTGACGCCATCTTCATCGACAGCATTCTCAAACACGCGGACGTGAGTACGGAGGACATCCCCGAATTTCTGGCGCGGCTCAAGGTGATCAGCCAACAGCACGACATCGACTTCATCGTCAGCCTGAGCGCGGATCTCGAAGAGCTTTCGGACGATGTGACGGATTTCAATGTAATGAAACCCGAAGGGTGTTAGCGGAGAAATCGCCCGAAGCTGAATGCATACAATCGGTCGTTGTTCAGATCAGTTTTTCTAATTTGAAGATTTTCAGGGCTTTCGCCGCTTCCCGCTGTCCGTCGGAGAACGAGCCGGGCATCAGGATGGCGCGTTCCTTTGTCCGGCCTTTTTCATCGCGAAAGGCGACAATGAAACGCGGTCTTGTGAAGCCGGGTACGCCGCGGGTGTATTTCACTTTCCTGATGGCATCCCGATCGATCTTCATGACGCCGGAACTATTGCGGCTGCGGAAGATGCCATACCATAGAAAAAGGGCAATGGCGCCGGCGACGGCCGCGTCGGGATAGTGCGCGTTCCGGGCCATCGTAAGGGTCAGGAAGGTGAGGACGGAAGCGATCACCGCGTTGACGATCAGCGCGTGCCGAACGGATTTGTCTATGCCTTTTGATTTGGCGGCTTTGCCGGCAGGTACCGGTTGTGCTTCCATTGTCAGGACAATCTGCGCTTTTGTGATCGAGCAGCTTCCCATTTTGATCAGGAACGACTTGGCCTTACGCCCCGTACTGATGGATACTTCATGGCCCGCGGCGGCCGCGCCGATCAATCTTCTGCGTTTCTGGAATTGCGGTATATGCCCGCGTTTCCGGCCCGCGCCCTTTCTTTTTTCCTGCCCCAAAGCCATTGTTTCTGTTTCCTCTCCCTTGTTTTTGTTTTTTCTGAGCCGTCCGAAATCCGCACACCTGAATTAATCAGTGTTTCCCTAATGGGATTTCCTGTCTGATTTTGTCCTGATAGTCCCGGTCGACGACGCCGTAGACAATGGTTTCACGCTGATCCGCCGCGCCGCAATAATCGCCCCACGGGGTCGCGATGCACGAATGGCCCCAGGAATGATAGCTTGCCGACAGATCGCGCGCGGGAGAACAGGCCGCAAAGAAAATCTGATTGTCGAGCGCGCGGCTTCGCATGAGCAAATCCCAGTGTACGGGCCCCGTCGTCATGTTGAAAGAAGCGGGCAGGAAGATGATATGCGCGCCGGCCCGCGTCATTTGCCGGAACATCTCCGGGAAGCGCACATCGAAACAGATCGCAAGGCCCATCGTCCCGAAATCCGTATCAAACGTAGTCAGCGCGTCCCCGGCGGCGAAGAAGTCGGATTCCTTGAAGTGGATGCCGCCCTCGATGTCGACGTCGAAGAGATGGACCTTTCGGTGCCGAGCAATAACGGCGCCGCTCGGGTCAAAGACAAAGGAGGTATTGTACATGCCGCCTTCGCCGCGCTCCGGGATGGAGCCGCCGATGAGGAAAATCCCATTTTCGCGCGCAAGGCCGCTCATGAGCCGAACCGAGGGGCCATCCGACGGTTCCTCATAACCCGCAAACTTTTTGACGTCGTAGGGGCTGTTCCAAATCTCGGGCAGGCAGACGACTTTTGCGCCGGCCGCGGCCGCTTCGTTCACAAGGCGCGCCGCCTTTTCCCTGTTTTCATCCTTGTCGTTCGACACGAGCATTTGGCACAACGCGATTTTGTATTTTCTGTCCATATCCGTCACTTTCCTTTCGGAATGCCATGCGGCAATCCTACTGCCCCGGCGACAATTATGATAGGAAATCATGCCGGGCTTTCTTCTATATTATATAGTAACAAAGGGAACGCTGCGAGAACTTTACGCGGAATGGGGGAAACTTGTGTTATGATACTATTACAGAACAATAGGGCGCAATAATGAATGGGGTTGGGCGGCATGGACACACAGGCGATACTTGACGAATCATACCGAATCTGGAACGCGGCGCCGCCGGCGATTCTCTCTGACCGCGCCGTTTTTCCGGGTGCGGGCGCGGACATAGGCGCGGCTTCGGGCTTGGACACAGGCTCCGGTTCGGACAGCGCGGGCGCGGGCTTGCGAGAGGATATGCTTCTGCTCGGCGATAATCTGGAGATTATGGCGGCTCTTTCCGCGCAGATCGGCGCGGGTACGCGCGCGCCGATCAACCTCGTATACATGGACCCGCCGTATTTCACCAACCGCGACTACAGCGCGACGATCCGGACGCGGACGAAGGATGGGGATATCCTCGTCAAAGCCCCGGCGTTTTCCGACAAATGGAATGCCGAAACCGCGTGCGGCGGCGGCGCTGACCCGATGGCTTGTTACTTGAAGATGCTCGTTCCGCGCATTATCGCGGCGCGGGAGCTGCTTGCGGACGACGGCTGCTTTTGGCTGCACCTCGACCGCCGGGCGGTTCACTATGTCAAGGTCATGACGGACGCGGTGTTCGGGGGTGCGGACTTTTTAGTCAACGAGGTCGTCTGGACTTACAAAAGCGGGGGTTCGTCCACAAAACGATTCGCCAACAAACACGACACGCTGCTTTTTTACGCGAAGAACAAGCGGAAATACAAGTTTTTCCCGCAGGAAGAAAAATCCTACAACCGGGCGCTCAAGCCCTACCGTTTCAAGGGCGTCAAGGAATTTCGCGACGATACGGGCTGGTACACCATCGTCAACATGAAGGACGTTTGGGAAATCCCCATGGTGGGGCGCACGGCCGGGGAGCGCACAGGCTACGCGACGCAAAAACCCGAGGCGCTGATGGCGCGGATCGTCCTCGCCTGCACGGAAGCCGGCGATGTCTGCCTTGACCCCTTTGCGGGCTCCGGCACCTTGGCCGCCGCTTGCGGAAAATTGAACCGACACTGGATCAGCATCGATGAAAACCCGCT
>JAITNA010000215.1 GCA_031290715.1 Eubacteriales Family XIII. Incertae Sedis bacterium
CGGACTTGTGGGACGATATCAACGGCGGGATTGCCGGGGGCCTGACCATCGCCGCGGACGCGCCCATTTCGGAGAATTACACGGCGGCGGTTTGGATGGAATTCGTCGAAGCCTACGAGATTGCCGAGGAGATCATCCATTATCCCGACGGCGTGACGCAGGCGGCGGTCGACGCGGCGGCGGCGCGGCTTGCCGCGGCCTACGCGAATCTGGCGCACAGCCATACTGTACTCGGCGGCGCGGGCGCGGTGTTTGAAATCACGGAGAACGGACGGGATGTTTCCATACACTTCAGCGGGCATATCGGCAGTGTTGCCGCTGCGAAGGGGCTGACCTTCGGGGACTGGAATCTTCAGCTGCAACAGCGCGGCGCGGCTTTGTTCGACATTGTTAGCGGGAGCGTGAAGCTCGGGACGATCACGGAGGGGAGCGCCATTGTCACGCTGTCAAGCGATTTTGTTGACGGGCTTGCGAACGGGGAGTATGCGCTCAGTCTGCCGTTTGACGATGGCATTCGCACGGGCAGCGGCGCCGCAACGGTCAAGGTCGCGAGAGCGCAGCCTTCCCCTCTGCCCGCTCCGGACACCCCCCTGCCGCCCGCGAACGCGGACATCGGCAAGACGGCCGGCGCGTCCTCCCCGCGTACCGACGACCCTTTCACGCTTTGGGGATGGATGGCGCTGCTTGTCTGCTCCGCGCTTTTGCTCACGGGTTTCTCCGCGCCGCGGATATGGGGGAGGAGGTAAACGCCGATGGCGACTTACAAGCAGACTTGTATACACTGCGGAACGCTTGTTGAGCGCGACGCGCGTTTTTGCCCGACCTGCGGCTCGCACAGCCCCTTTGCCTATCTCTGCCCGGCCTGCCGGCACGAGGTCGAAAAAGGCAGTCAGGCGATCTGCGCGGGCTGCGGGCGGGCGCTGTACATCACATGCCCCGTCTGCGGCGGCAGGACCTTTGTCCAAGAAAAATGCGAAACCTGCGGGGCGAGGCTCACGATACACTGCCCGAACAAGCGCTGCGGGATGCCGCAATTTTTTGAGAACGAGAAATGCACCGCCTGCGGAAAGAAAATCGGGCCGAAGGACCGCACGATCACCAGTAAAGGAGTAATTTGAAAATGCTGAAATCATTCACGAGAAACTATCAGGACAATTCCACGGACGCCGGTTTTCAGTTCACGTTTTATTGCGACATCTGCAACGACGGGTACAAGAGCAGTTTCATTGAATCCGAAACCTACAAGAAAGGCAAGCTGTTCCGCGCCGCCGGGCAGGGGGCGAGCATTCTCGGCAGTCTGGTGGGCGGCCGCATGAGCAGCCTCGGCTACGGCGCGGACCGCGCAAGCAATGTACTCGGCGAGCGTTTCGAGGGCAAGAGCCCCGAATGGATGAAGGAACACGAGATCGCTTTTGAACATGCGCAAAACGAAGCAAAGCAGCATTTCCACCGCTGCCCGTCCTGCAACCAGTACGTCTGCGACCAATGCTGGAACGAGGACGAGGGGCTTTGTACGAAGTGCGCGCCGCGTCAGGAGGTCTATGTGGCAAAGGCCCGCGCCGAAGCCATGAAGCGCAACATCGACGACGCGGGCGCGTCGGCCGCCGTCTGGCAAGGCGCGATCGAGAGCAAGACGACCATCTGCCCCGTCTGCGGCAAGCCGGCGGGATCGGGGAAATTCTGCAACAACTGCGGCGCGTCGATGGCGCTGAAAGAATGCCCGAAGTGCGGCGCGAAGAACGCGCTCACCGTAAAGTTCTGCAACAACTGCGGAACCCCGCTGTGATTAAATATTGTCATTCCCGGACTTGTTCCGGGAATCCGGTGCCGCTCTGGATTCTCGGGCTCCGCCTTGGGCGGCGGCCCCAAGAATGACAGTGGTACATTTGTTATCGATTGTGTTTTGAAAGGAGAATTAAAATGGTATTTTGCGGACAGTGCGGCATTCAAGTCGCGGACGGCGTGAGGTTTTGCCCCTCTTGCGGAGCGGATATGACGGCGGGCGCAGGGGCGCAGCCCGGCGCACCGGTGCAGCCCGGTATACAGACACAGCCCGGCGCACAGGCGCAGCAGCAGCCGGGATACGGCGCGGGGCAGCAGCAAGGATACGGCGCCCCGCCGCCGCAGGGGTACGGCGCCCCGCCCTATGCCGCGGCGGGGGGCGCTCCGGGCGACTGGGCGGCCGACGCGCGGCAAAACAAGGTCTGGGGCATACTCGCGTATATTTTGTTCCTCATTCCGCTCCTTGCCGCGCCGAAGAATTCAAAGTTTTCACGCTATCATACGAATCAGGGGCTATCGTTCTTCATCTTCTGGCTTGTTATCGTTATTGTATTGAACATCGTGCAAGCCATCGTCGTCGCGGCGGCCTTCCGCGGGACGGCGTGGCTGTACGGCTATGGATGGGGCGGCCTTGCCATCTTCGGGATCATCGGGACCGTCGTCGGCATCCTCTTTACCATCATCGGCATCGTCGGCATCGTCCACGCGGCCAAGGGTGAGAAGAAGCCCCTGCCCCTCCTCGGCAAGATCAACATTCTGAAAGTAGAGATGTAAGGCGCGGCGCGGGTAGGCGCGGCACGAGTACCTTGACAACAAAATAGTAAGACGGCAGTTTGATTGACAATGGAATTTGAATTGGTATAATGTTGGTACAAGGGGCGTTGCCTGTGTGTGGCGGCTGCTCCAAATGGGTTGAGCCGTCTGATTGTCACATCAGGCGGTTACTTTTTTCTGTCCGACACGAATGTCGTCAGCATCACGACGAAAATCGCAAAAGTTAAAACTTCCATGATGTTCATTCGCACCACCTCCTCTCCCGCAGTCTGATACGCTGCGTTTGAGTAGTAACGGTGGAGTCAACCGCCTTGGGTCGCGTCGCCGCTTCCCGGGCTTTCGCCCCTTGTTCTACTATATTACCTTTATATGGAAATATTGTCAATATAATCTATTTTAAGAAAAGCGCCCTCTTTTTCTTTATCGGGCGCGGAGAATTAATTATTGTATCTTGCTGTGTGTTGATAGGAGATTTAATGATGAAAAAGATTTTGGTATTTGTTTTGGTTTTGGTTTTTGTATTTTCATTTGCGGCTTGCGGCGGCAGCGGCACAGGCTCTGCGGGCGGCGGCGCGGACGACAGCGGCAAAGTTGACCCGGCGGCGCTTGCCGAGGATATACTTGAGGACGCGATTGCAGAGAACTCGTTCAGCGAAGCGGCGGGAGCGGCGGCAATTAAGAAACTTGGCGGCGTTGATGAAAAGGACATCGCGCCCGACTGGGATTGGACGACGGATGATTCCACGATGCAAAATTATGGAGATGTCAGCGATTACGGACATGGTTCGCTGCTTTTCATCAAAAAGTCTGCGGATGATTTGACGCAAGAGGAATATCTGGCATGGGCGCAAAAGGTCTACGATGCGACGGCAAAGGCCTCCGAACTCGGTTACAACTGTTATGGTTGGAATGTCGGGGACGGCAGCAATCCGGACGGCGAAATATCCTTTGATGAGGCGATGGGCGTCGGGTCCGAGGCATGGATTTTCATGCCCGGATGGTGCTACAAATACAACGGGAAATATTTATGGGTAAACATTGAACAGGTGAAAAATCCGGAAAATGAAGAAATGACGGATGATTTCCGGTATCACTATTACGGCGTAAACGTCGATATTTCGGTCGGGATGCAGAAGAGTTGGGGCGAATACGAAGAAGAGATAGACGCAGCGTTTGAGGAGTACGGCGACGAAATCGAGGATGCTTTGAAGGACTACGCGAACTAAGAAAAGGACGACGCTGCGGGGAAGTGAAATAGGAGGTAGGGCTATGTCGGAAGGACGTTTCAAACAACTCACGCTGCTCCATTCCAACGATCTCCACGGGGATTTTTTGGCGGAGTCGGTGGACGCGGATTTGATCGGCGGGGTTTCCCTGCTTTCGGGCTATGTCAATCATGAGAAGCGGCATGGCAAGAACACGCTTTACTGCATTGCGGGCGATATGCTGCGCGGCTCGCTGATCGACGCGGAGTACCGCGGGCTTTCGACGATCAGTATCATGAATCTGCTGCGCCCCGACATCGCGTCGCTCGGCAATCACGAAGCGGATTACGGGCTTTCCCATCTGCTGTTTTTGGAGCGCTGCGCGAAGTTTCCCATTGTGAACGCCAATATTTTTATTAAAAATCCCGTCCAGCGTTTGTTCAGCCCGTACAAACTGCTGCATATAGATGGTATGCGCATCATGTTCATCGGGATCATTACGGAGGATATTCTTTCGGGAATCAAGTCGGACAATCTGATCAGCAGTCTTGTTGACATCAGCGACGCCGCGGCCGAGGTGGGCCGGATTTGCAACGCGCACAGGACAATCGACGTGGATTTGACCATTTTGCTCACGCATATCGGTTTTGAGGAGGATAAGAAACTCGCCGCCCTGCTCGATCCGAAATGGGGCGTCGATATCATCATCGGCGGCCATTCCCACACCGTTTTGGAACAGCCCGAATCGGTCAATGATATCCTCATCGCGCAAGCCGGCATGGGGACGGCGCAGATCGGGCGCTTCGATATCACCGTCGATACGGATACCAATTCTGTGCATGATTATACGTGGCGGCTCGTTCCCATCGACAGCGAACACTGTCCGCGCGACCCCGCCATCGAGAAGATCATCGAGGAATACAAAACCCATACGGACAGCAAGTACG
>JAITNA010000226.1 GCA_031290715.1 Eubacteriales Family XIII. Incertae Sedis bacterium
CGCGCTTTAGGTCATGATTTCCCGGCACAATATGAATATGCTTTTCCGGCGGATCGTCAATTTCGCAGCGTTTTGGTTTTGGAATAACCTGTCTTGCAATCTCGATCAAAAAACGAACCGCGTCCCTCGCGACCGATTCCTCTTCGCCGGGCTGTTCCCCCGCATGGCGATAATCCCCCGTTACAAAAATCTCATCCGCGCATATTTCTTCACGCTTCAAGTATTCAAGAAGTCCATTGCGAAGATTCTCTGTCGACCAGCCGTCGCGCCCCGGCTGATCGTGAATATCTGAAATATGCAGCCACCGCATCGCAAAACCCTCACCTCTCCCGCGAAAAATGTGTTCAGAACAATTGAATTATAGCATTTTGCAACGGAAACGGTCAATTATTACGCGGGACGACAGGCGCGTTATCCGTTATCGAGAATATCACGTGAATATCACGTGAATATCTCTACGTGAATATCTCTTTGCGGTTTTGGCCAAGTTTGTTGACCATATTGTCATATGGGAGTATGATGTAGACACGAAAGCGAGGTGTATTATGCCAACCAAAGTGAACATCGGCGAAGCGAAAACTAATTTTTCCTCACTTATTGCCCGTGCGCAGAAAGGTGAAGAAATCATCATTGCAAATAGAGGGAAACCGGTCGTCAGATTTGAAGCAATTCTTGAAAGCAAAAAAAGGAAACTCGGGTTTGTGAAAGGGGAGCTGCCCGATTCCTTTTTCGATGAATTGCCGGAGGGGGAACTTATACTATGGGAAGGGAATTCGATGATTTTATGATGAATATCTTGGACATCACTTCCGAGTTTGGATGCCGGGATCTGCCGATCCGCAGGGATGCGGCTTTACTTGCCGCACAGTTTGAGTGGGACAACCGGGATCCGTTTGACAGGATTCTTGCCGCACAGGCAAAAACACAAGATTTGCTTTTGATTACAAACGACAAAAAGCTGCAGACGCTTCCGCTGATTGAAACCGTTTGGTGAACAACACCCGCGGAACTCCGGTTCAGGAAGTGACTTCTTCGATGATTCATTCCTTATCGCGGCAACGCGGCGGCCGAAATTACGCGGCATTTGAATCCACACCTATCTTCATGATATAATTCATTCGTGTTATTGCGTATGAAAGTTAAAGGAGTAACGAGAGAGCATGAATACACGACCCTTTCCTGCCGCGGGGACTGATGTCTCCTTGCTTGGCTTCGGCGCGATGCGTTTGCCGGTGATCGACGGCGACGCGACGAAGATTGACGAAGCGGAAGCCATCCGTATGATTCGCCGCGCCATTGATCTTGGCGTCAGTTATGTCGATACGGCCTATGTCTATCACGGCCAAACCAGTGAAGCCGTCGTCGGAAAAGCGCTGAAAGACGGCTATCGCGAAAAGACCCTTGTCGCCACCAAAATGCCGTTTTGGATTATGAAGGGCCCGGAAGAGATGGCCCCTACCCTCGACGAGCAGCTGAAAAGGCTCGATGTCGATTTTATCGACCTCTATCTGCTCCACGACATCGAGGGGGGGCGCTGGCAAACCGTACGGGACTGGAAAATGTACGAATTCTTGGCAAACGCGAAGGCCGAGGGCAAGATTCGTTTTGCCGGATTCTCGTTCCACGGGGAAAGCCCGGCTATGTTCAAGGAAGTCCTCGACGCCTATCCCTGGGATTTCTGCCAGATTCAGCTCAACTATATGGACACACACATCCAAGCCGGGCTTGAAGGCTATGAATACGCGGCGGCAAAAGGCGTCCCTATTATTATTATGGAACCGCTCAAGGGCGGCAAATTGACGGATACGCTTCCGGAGTCCGTGCAGCGTTTTTGGGACACGCTCCCGCAGAAACGGACGCCGGCGGAATGGGCGCTGCGCTGGGTCGCCAATCTTCCCGGCGTGACCACGATTCTCTCGGGCATGTCGACGATGGCGCAAGTGGAAGAGAACGTCCGAATCCTGTCGGACGCGGACGCGGGCGAGCTCACCGCGGAGGAGCTTGATGTGATCGAAAAGGCCGCGGCGGAATACCGGCGGCTGATCGCCTATTCCTGCACGGCTTGCAAATACTGCCTGCCCTGCACAGCGGGCATCAACATCCCGCTGATTATGAATCTGCGCAATTCGTGGGACCTCTTTGACCGCAACCCAAAACTCAAGGGGGAATGGAAAATGTTTGCAAACCCGCCGGCAAGCGCCTGTATCGAATGCGGAAAATGCGAGCCCTTGTGCCCGCAGCATCTGCCGATCATACAGGCTCTGAAGGAGTCCGCGGCAATCTACGAATAGTCACAAAGAAGTCTGGGGGATATTTTTAAGATGAAAGCAGCAATCGGCAGTTTAAGGAAAGTCGCCGACAGGGTTAGCAGTGCCCTTGACGCGTGGATGGACCGCTTGGGGTTCAGTATGCGAACCAAATTGGTCATGATTTTCCTGATCGTTAAAATCGTTCCGCTCATCGCGCTGCTCCTGATCGCGTGGAGTCAGTTTGCGGGACTCGGCGGCGACATTCAGGAGCGGACGCAAGCCTTGACAAAGGAGATGAACCTCACGCTCACGAACGCGGGCGAGCTCGCGGTGAACGACTCTACCGAAGCGCTGAACGACAGCGCCATCGAGCAGATTGAACGGATCACGACGGATACGGCGCATGCGGTCGCCGATTTCCTCTACAGCCGCGATGATGATATCCGCTATCTCGCTTCGCTGTCCCCCACAGAGGAGAACTACCGCGGCGTCATCGAGAGTATGACCGGACTTGCGGCGAACCGGGGCGTTTGGTCGCTGTCGGAGGATGGAATGTCCTGGGTGCGGACGGACGCCCCCGAAGAAGCCGCCGCCGGGGATGTTTCCACCAACCCGGAGAACGACGATGAAGTCGACGGGGCCGGTTTCCGCTATCGGCCGCCGGATGCGAACCTGACCTATTCCGCCGTGCCGCTCTACGATGAGATCACGTTCATCGGCACGGATTTGAAGGAAAAGGTCAAGGTCGTTTCGACGGGCTCCTCCAAAACAAATCATCCGCTCAGCTATATTTTGAAGGATATTTCAAATCCCGCGAATACCTACACGGGCGCCGAAACCTACGGCGCCGAGCTGCGGGAGCTGAAGCCCGGCGATATCTATGTTTCCGATGTCGTCGGCGCCTATGTCCCCTCGCATTTCGTGGGCATGTACACGCCCAAGCAAATGGCCGCCGCCGCGCTCAAAGCGGAAGCGGCCGCGCTCGGCGCGCTCGAAAAGCAAAGCGGGGAAACCGAAGAGCTCGCCGCCAATCTGACGGCGGCCGTCGATCAGATCGCCGCGCTCGAAACAGCGCCCTCGGGTACGGGTACGGACGCCGGCGCGAATGAGTCCCTCATGAAGGAAGTAGCCGATAAGACGCTTTCCCTTGTGGATGCCGCCGCCGAGAACATCTCCGACGCGGCGCTTTTGGAACGCGCGGGCGCGCTGAAAACAAAGATTGAAGGGCTTCGCTTCGATCCCGAAAACGAAGCCTACGCCGGCGAGGAAAATCCCATCGGCAAGCGTTTTGAGGGGATCGTGCGCTGGGCGACCCCCGTGACAGACGACGCGGGAGAGATCATCGGCTATGTGAGTTTTGCCCTCAACCATGATCACATCATGGAATTCACGGATCACATCACGCCCATGAGCGAACGCTATGTCGAGCTTCCGAACGCGTTCGCGGGCAACTACGCGTTCATCTGGGATTACCAATGCCGCAGCATTTGCCATCCGCGCCATCACTCGATCGTCGGCTACGATGCACAAACGGGGGCGGAGCAGATTCCTTGGCTCGAAACTTCGATCTATGAGGACCTGCTTGCGCGCGTCGGCGGCGAGGGCCTGTCGGATTTGCAGGCAAACTGGGCTGACGTCGTGAACGACCCGCAGGTTCCGGACACTGAGTATAGCGGTATCGATGATCTGCTTCCGGGCGTCCCGGTGTTCGACGACCAGTCGCGCGGCAAGAAGCCCGCCCCCGCGCTCACCGCCGCCGGCCTTGTGGGGCTTGACGGCCGCTACCTCAATAACGCCCCGCAGTGTACGGGGTGGATGGACCTCACGAAGGAAGGCGGTTCCGGCTCTTTCTATATCCTTTGGAGCGGCCTTTACAAGCTCACGACCGCGGCGGCCATCCCCTACTATACCGGGCAGTACGCCCCCTCGGAGGAGAACGGCTTTTCCCGGCGCGGGTTTGCGATGGTGACGATCGGCGCCGGCCTTGAGGATTTTCAGCAGCCGGCTCACGCAACGGCGGAAAAACTCGATGCGGCAATCGCGGCGGCAAACGAGGAGATTGAAAAATCATCCGCGGATACGCAGAAAACCATCAATGACAACCTCACAAAGACGACGATTCAATTGGTGGCGACGACCGCCATTATTGTACTTCTCGTCATTTTCATCGCGGTTTGGATGGCATCGTTCATCGCCAACAACATCTATGTACTCATCCGCGGCCTTACGCGCTTCCGCATGGGCGAGCGCCAGTTCCGTTTCCATACCGCGCGCACGGACGAATTCGGCGAATTGGCCGATTCCTTCGACGATATGGCCGACAGCATCACCGGCAGTGTGAGTACGCCGCTGTCAATCACGGATACAGACCTCAAGCTTATCTATATGAATGATATGGCCCTTGACGCGACAGGCAACAAATTGGAGGACATTACCGGGCAATCCTACAAGGTCAACAGCATCTACCCGTTCGCGACCGAATACTGCCCCATTACCGCCTTGGATGAAAACCGTGAAGCGGCGGTGTATTACAACAAGCACAACGGCCGGTACTATCAGGGCGGCGCTTTGTATCTGTACGGGAAAGACGGGGAAAAGATCGGCTATATCATCACATCCACGGATTTGACGGAGGTATCGTTGAACCGGATTCGCCTTGAACAGGCCGTCAGCGACGCCAACCGCGCCAACGAAGCCAAGGGCGCTTTCCTCGCGCGGATGAGCCACGAGATCAGGACGCCCATGAACGCGATCATCGGGGTCACAAACATCGTGGAGAAAAAGCTCGGCGACATCGCGGTCTATACGCCCGAGCTGACCGAAATCAAGAGCCATGTCGCGCAGATCGAAAACAGCTCACAGCATCTGCTCGGCCTTTTGAACGACATTCTTGACCTTTCCAAGATCGAAGCGGGCAAGATCGAAATCTCGAAAGAGCCCATCGATCTGCAAAAACTCGTGTCCACGGTCGAGGAAATCATCCGGCCCCGCTGCGCGGAGAAGAATATTACGCTCGAAACGCGATTTGACCCCGCTTTGGACGTTTCCGCTTCCTACCTCAGCGATTCGCTGCGGCTGCGGCAGGTGCTGATCAACCTGCTCGGCAACGCGGTCAAATTCACGCCCGAACTCGGGCATATCAACTTCTTCGCGGACAAGACCGGCGAATCCGGGGACATGGTCCGCATCAAATTCACCGTGAACGATACGGGGATCGGGATCAGCGAAGAATCCCTTTCGACGATATTCGAGGTCTTTGAACAGGGCGACGGCGGCATTACGCGGCAATACGGCGGGACGGGGCTCGGGCTTCCGATCAGCCGCAGCATCGTACAGCTGCTCGAAGGCGATATTATCGTCAACAGCAAACCGGGCGAGGGCAGCGACTTTTCCTTTGAGATTTGGGTCGAGAAATCCACGCGGCCGATATCAAACGCGGCCCTATTATCGGACGATGCCATTGTCAATTTCGCGGACAAATGCATCCTCATTGTCGACGATGTCGAGATCAACCGCATGATCGCGAGTACCCTGCTCGAGGACACCGGCATTGCGGTCGCGGAAGCCGGCGACGGCGAAGAGGCCTTGCAATGTTTCAAAGAGTCGGAGCCGCACGGGATCGACATCATCCTCATGGATGTGATGATGCCTGTTATGAACGGCTTGGAAGCGGCTTCGGCCATCCGCGCGCTCGACCGGGAGGACGCAAAAACCGTCCCCATCATCGCCCTGACCGCCAACGCATTCAAAGAGGATATGGACAAAACGATCGCCGCAGGCATGGACGCGCACCTCTCAAAGCCCATCGATCCGGACAGCCTGATCGAGATTTTGTACAAATACCTCGCGCATGAGAACGGAAGTTGACGAATGGCTGAAAATACAAATACAATAACGATAACGGGAACATTTCCGCGATGAGGCTCAACAAGTATATCGCGCAAGCGGGCGCGGCAAGCAGACGGAAAGCGGATGAACTCATCGCGTCCGGCCATGTACGTGTGGCCGGCAAAACGACAACGGTGTTGGGCTTCGACGTGTCCGAGGGCGAGCGCGTTGAAATAGACGGAAAGGAGATCAGGCCCGCCGGCAAAAAAATCTATCTCATCCTCAACAAACCCAAGGGATATATTACGACGACATCCGATGAAAAGAACCGCCCGACCGTGATGGAACTCGTCGCCGACGTGGATGATCGGGTCTATCCGGTGGGGAGATTGGACGGGCCGACGACCGGCCTGCTCATCATGACGAACGACGGGGATTTCGCGCAGCGCCTCACACACCCGAAACACGAGCTGCTCAAGACATACCGGGCCCGCGTGAACGGCGTCCTTTCGCGGGAAAAGCTCGCCAAACTCCGAAACGGCGTCGATATCGGGGGCTATGTGACCGCGCCGGCGCGCGTGGACATGATCAAGGAAGGCGCGCGGTCGGCCATCGTGGAAATCCGTATCAGCGAGGGGAAAAACCGGCAGATTCGCAAAATGTTTTCCGCGGTCGGCTGCAAGGTGGCGGAACTGGAGCGGGTCGCGGTCGGCGACGTCCGTCTTGGTCAGCTCAAAGAGGGACACTGGCGCAAAATGACGCACCGGGAAATCGACGCGCTGTTGTTATGACGATTGGGATTCAAACATGGGCGATTATTTGTTGAAGGTCGGCGCTTTCAGGCAAGTTCTGATGCGTAGGCGTACTCTACGTACGTTGGAGCAGCAGGTTTTGCCTGAAAGCGCCGAGATTCGGCAAATAGGCGCCCATGTATTG
>JAITNA010000252.1 GCA_031290715.1 Eubacteriales Family XIII. Incertae Sedis bacterium
GTTTACAGCCCGCTCCCTTTGGCCGCTCGGGCATCCCTCCACATGGAGCTGGCGGAGGGAATCGAACCCCCAACCTGCTGATTACAAATCAGCTGCTCTACCGTTGAGCCACGCCAGCGTGATACGAACAGCAGAGCCCTTTGAACATGGCGACCCGGAACGGGCTCGAACCGTCGACCTCCAGCGTGACAGGCTGGCATTCTAACCAACTGAACTACCGGGCCATCTGTGGTGGGCGCAACAGGGCTCGAACCTGTGACCCCATGCTTGTAAGGCATGTGCTCTCCCAGCTGAGCTATGCACCCTTTCCTGCGCAACGGCCGCGTTCATCACGTTGGCCTTTGCCTTCCTTCCCTGCTTGCCATCTCAGCCGGGAAGAGAATGGCTCCAAGGGTGGGACTCGAACCCACAGCCTATCGGTTAACAGCCGAGTGCTCCACCATTGAGCTACCTTGGAACGACTGCCCACTTTTGTGAGCCGAGTGATATATTACCACAGAAAAAATTGAATTGTCAATGATTAAATCACGCATGGAGGTTAGTCACGGCTAACCTGCCCGCCTGCCCACCCGTTCACGCCCGCCCCGCCCCAAAGCCGTCGATCTTTTCGATGGCCTTGTCGTATTCAAAAAGCAGAATGCTCTGTTCGATGTCCGACACCGCCTCCCGCGAGCCCGCGTTCAGCGGCAGATTCGTGAACTCAATCATCCGTTCGTTGACCGCTTCGATGTCCATATTGAGCAAATCCCGCTTCAGCGCCCGAAGCTGCGGTTCCGCGATGCCGATCCCGTCCCCGCCCCGCCCCGCGGGCGCGTTCAGCAGGAGCGCCGTTCGGATATTTTGGACGGTATACCTTAGCTGTTTCAACAGCGCCCCCGTTTCCCCGCGAATCACCTCCGCGCGGCCGCCCGCCCCCGCCTCTTCCATCCTCGCCGCGAAGTCCGCAAGCCCCGGCGCCCCCACGCTGCGGGAAGCCCCCTTCAGCCCGTGTGTTGCAATAATATAAGCCGGGATGTCGTTCGCTTTCACAGCGCTTTCGATATCGTCCCCTTTCGTCTGCGCGTCCTTGCAGAAATCCGACAAAATGTCCATATAGGCGGGAACAGAGCCGCCCGCGTTGCGAATGCCCATGAGGACGTCAAGCCCCGCCGCCGTGAAATTCTCCAATCCCGCGGCATCTATCCCCTCGCCTTGCGGCGCTTCCGTCTGCTTCTCCGCGGGAATCCATTTCTTCAATATGCCGTTCAGCTTTTGCGTTTCGATCGGCTTCGCCAGAATATCGTCGATTCCCGCTTTCAGGAAAGCATCCTTCCGGCCCGACGCGACGTTTGCCGTGAGCATGATGATTGGCAAGGAAGCGCAGTGCGGGTCCCCGGCGCCGAGCTTCCGGATTTCCGCGGCCGTTTCCGCGCCGTCCATATCCGGCATCATATGGTCCATAAACACAAGATCGTAACGATTATTTTTCACAAGTTCCAGCGCTTCGCTTCCGGATCCACACGTTTGAATTTCCATGCCGTAGGGCTTCATCAGTTCCACGGCGACCCGCAGATTCATCGTCATATCGTCCACGATGAGAATGCGGGCAGATTCCGCGGTGAAGCCGCTCCATCGATCCGGTGCCCTGTGATAGCGGTCGTCCGGCGCCCCGTTCAGGATGTTGGCGATGGCAATGGAGGTAACAGGCATAATAATCCCGCTGACACTTTGAAAAACAGACGCGTCCCTCAGCTCCACCATGAACACCGGCCGCACGCGCGCGTTGCTCTCCCCGAGCGCGAGCGCGCAATCCGCGGCAAAAGCGGAGGATATAAACGCGTAATCGTAACGATCCGATTTGATCTCTTCCATGAATTCGCGCAGGCTGCGCGCCGCGTGTATGCGTGTCAGCCCAAGCTCCTGCAGAGCCCGGAGCAGGCTCTCGAAATACCGCGGCCGTTCTTCGTACAAAAGCGCCCGCTTCCTGTCCGCCCCCTCCGCCGCCGCGAGCTTGCCGCCGCCTTCATAGGGCTGTACGATAGAAGCGGTAAAAACAGAACCCTTTCCGTATTCGCTGGAAACGGTGATCCCGCCGCCCATGACGCGGCAAAGGCTGACCGCAATGGCAAGGCCAAGCCCGCTTCCTTCGACCCGCTGATTGCGCTTCGTATCCAATCGCGAAAATTCGTTGAACAGCCCGCCGATCTCCTCCTCCCGGATTCCGATGCCGCTGTCCGACACGCGGCAGATCAATTTCAGCTCCCGGCCGCTCATCTGCTCAAAATCGATTTCCAAGGCGACAAAGCCTTCTTGCGTATATTTCACCGCGTTGCCGAGCAGATTGACGAGGATTTGCTGAACGCGCGTCCGGTCGCCGAGCAGGCTCGCCGGAATATTCGGATTGACCCGCACGAGGAAATCCAGTTCCTTGTCCATCAAGCGGACGCGGATCATATTGACCGTATCGTTGACCAAGGAAGCGACGGAATAAGCCTGCGGCTCAATGCGTACCTGCCCTGATTCAATCTTTGAAAAGTCCAAAATGTCGTTAATAATGGAAATCAAATTGTTTCCCGCCTGCCTGATGACTAAGGCGTGTTCCCGCACTTCGTCGGAAATGTTATTGCGCATGATCAGTTCGGACATACCGAGGACCGAGTTCATCGGCGTGCGGATTTCATGGCTCATCTTTGCGAGAAACGATGATTTGCTCACGTTTTCCGCGTCAGCCCGCATCCGCTCCTTGTTGAGCCGGATGATCAGAAAGCAAAACGTCAGGACGAAAAACACCCCGAGGACGGACAGAATGAACGCCATCAGGTACATATCGCGATAATAAGATTCGACCGGCGTGGCGATGCCCGCGTACCAGCCGTTGGGCAATTGACGAAAGAAAGTGACGATCTCCGCCCCCTCCCTGTTGACCAACTTGACAGCGGAAACCTCTGTTTCGCCGTTCCGCAAGCGGGCGGCCAGATTCGCGTGGCCATCCCCGAAATCCGCGAGATTCTTCCCTTGATAGTATTTGTCGGGATGGGCAATGAAAGTAAGGTTTTGGTCGAGCAGCATACCATATCCGTTTTTTGTAATATCAAGTTCCGCGATGTTGTTCGACATTTTCGTGATACGCAGGTCCAAGGCAAGTACGCCGTAGTCCTCGCCGGCTTCCCCGCGCAGACTCTTTGACGCCGAGATGACCACATCGTTTGTGCTTGGATTGATATGAATGGAAGAATAAGCGATCCCGCCCGCGGCCGCGGTTTCCGCAATCCGCTCCGCCTCGGTATACCAGGGCTGTACCGAGGGCTCGTAGCCCCCCCGTGGCGTCCGGTCGATATCGGAGATATATTCGCCCCGGATATATCCGTACACGGAGATGAAGCCCAGAGAATCGTGCCCGGACTGTTCGAGCCAATCGCGGTAATCCGTCAGCACGTTTTTGATATCCTCGTTGGACGCCCCGCCGCCGATACGGTTTTGCGTGGAAAACGAGAGGTTCTGCAGCAAAATCTCCGTTTCGTGCAGATCGGAATACACGATCAGCTCCGAGGTGTCGAGGAGCTCTTCCGCCGTTGATTGAATCAGCTTTCCGATAATGTCGGACACAAAGAAGAAACTCACGAGAATCATCACGAGGAAGGCGGCAAAGATCAGCGCCAAAGGCTTGATGCTTCGGCTGACGGCGGACCTGTTTTTCATGCCCTCAGATTCCGGTTCTCAAGTTCGTGTTTCTGCTCGCTGATGAGCATGTGGATATCGACACGCTTCATCAGAAGCTGCGGCGAGAAAGGCTTGCCGATATAGTCGACGGCGCCGAGCGAAAGCCCTTCCAGCTCGCTGCTCATATCGTTTTGGGATGTGAGGAAAATAACGGGAATATCCGCGGTGCGTTCGTCCGACTTCAGCGCCTTGATAATATCGTACCCGTTCCGCTCCGGCATCAGCACATCGAGCAGGATGAGGTCCGGCAAGGTTTTCTCAAGCAAAGAAAAGAGCTTTCCGGCGCTTGGGACGGTGAAAACATCATAGCGGCTCATCAGCGTGTTTCTTGCCAATTTCAGGATGATCGGATCATCATCCGCAAGAATGATTTTCTTTCTTTCTGCAAACATAGCTTCCCCCTGATCACGGACTGTTCGGCGCCACCAGGCTGAACAGCAGCGCCATACCTCCGGTCCACTCGTCCTTTGAGATCGGGCTGCCGCCGAAATTGCGTATCGCGGCGCTGTAGCTGTAATTTTCCATCAAGGTGACAAACGCGCCGGTATCGAGCGGCTTGATTCGGTCGAGTTCCACCATGCGGTCGAGCAGTTTCCCGAGGTAGAGCCGGATCACGCCGAATACATTCTTCTCGATGAATGCCCCGCTGATGGCATTGGTCTGGCTTTCCGCGGACGCAACCGACATAATCCTGTCCATTTTTTCCTGATCCCCCGGATCAAAATAATAGCCGGCTTTCATCAATACCTGTATCGGCGGATCGCTTTCCGCGGCAATCAGCAAGGCATCCAGATCGGGCAATACCCCGCGCAGCTTTTCCTCGTAGATGGCATAAATATCAGACAGAATCTCTTCCTTCGACGAAAAGTGGCTGTAGAGCGACGAGGGTTTGAGATCCGCGGCCCTCGCGATATCCCGCGTCGTCACACCGTCATAGCCCCTTTCCGAGAACATCACGATCGCCGCGTCAAGAATGATCTGTTTTGTATCCGTATTTTTTGCGCACATGACACTCCCCGGCGAAAGGTCAACGCGCTCGCGTCGCCCTCCGACTGCAATTCCGACTAACTATAAATTCTTAATATCAGAATAACGAACGAGCGCTCGTTTGTCAACCCATTTTGAAAAAAATATTTACAAATCTTATTCATCGTCATTCCCGAGCCAACCCCTGTCATTCCCGGGCGCGAAGCGAACCGGGAATCCAGTGCA
>JAITNA010000008.1 GCA_031290715.1 Eubacteriales Family XIII. Incertae Sedis bacterium
TGTTCCTTGTCCGCTTTGACAAAGACCGACAGCTTGCGCGACGGCGCCGCGTCCGCTTCGGCGCGGATATTCCGGACGGCGCGAATGATCTCTTTCATCGTTTCGATTCGCGCCGCGGCATCCGCGTAGGCTTCGGCGAAGCCCTCCGGCTCAGGCCATCGGTCCCGGATCAGCTTGTTCGGCTTGCCGAGATACGACCAAATCTCCTCTGTGATGAACGGCATGAGCGGGTGGAGCAGCCGAAGCAAATCCGAAAGTACGCGGACGAGCACGATACGGCAAACGCTTCCGCTCTCCGCGTCGTCCCCGTAGAGCCGGGCTTTCACGAGTTCGATATACCAGTCGCAATAATCGTCGCGAATCAGATCGTGTATCTTCTGCGTCGCGAGGGAGAGTTCAAATTTTTCGAGATTTCCCGTCGCCTCCGCGGCCGCGCGTTCTGTCCGCGCGAGAATCCATTTGTCCTCATCCGCGAGCCGCAGCCCGGACAGATCCGCGGCGGCCGGCACAGCGCCCGCTCCCTCCTGCCTACCGAGGTTCATAAGGACAAAGCGCGACGCGTTCCACAGCTTGTTCGCAAAGTTGCGCGTAGCGAGAACATCCTTTTCGAGAAAGCGCATGTCGTTGCCGGGCGCGCTGCCCGTAAGCAGCATAAAGCGCAGCGCGTCCGCCCCATAGTCGTCAATGACCGCAAGCGGATCAACCCCGTTGCCAAGGCTTTTGCTCATCTTTTGCCCGATTTCGTCCCGAACGATCCCGTGAATGAACACGTACTCAAAGGGCGGGACACCCGTCATTTCGATCGCCGAGAAAACCATCCGCACCACCCAGAAAAAGAGGATGTCGTAGGCGGTCACAAGTACGCTCGTCGGATAGAAGTAGTCCAAGTCAGGCGTTTTTTCCGGCCACCCCAATGTCGAAAACGGCCAGAGCCCCGAGCTGAACCAAGTGTCGAGCACATCCTCGTCCTGCCGCAGGCTTTCCGCGCCCGCCCCGCATTTCGGACAGCTTTCCGGCGCTTCGCGAGCGACGAGGATCTCGCCGCAGCCGTCACAATACCACGCCGGAATCCGGTGGCCCCACCAGAGCTGCCGGCTGATACACCAGTCCCGGATTTCTTCGAGCCAGCGCAGGTAGGTCTTTTCAAAGCGGGCGGGGACATGCTTCAGATCGCCCTTTTTCGCGGCCCTGATCGCGGGCTTCGCCAATTCCTCCATTCGGACAAACCACTGCTCGGAGATCATCGGTTCAACCACGGCGCCGCAGCGATAGCAGCGGCCCGTCGGAATCACGACATCCTCGGTCTTGACAAGATAGCCGTTTTGATCGAGCTCCTCGACCCAAGCCTTTCTGCACGCGAAGCGATCCATGCCCTCATAGCGGCCCGCTTCCGCGGTCATCTTCGCGTCAAAACCGATACAAACAAGCTGCGGAAGCCCGTGCCGCTCCCCGACCTCAAAATCGTTCGGATCGTGCGCGGGCGTGATCTTCACGGCACCCGTGCCTTTCTCCGGATCGGGATAGGCGTCCGCGATGACAGGAAGCTCGCGCCCTGTGAGCGGCAGGAGGACCGTCTTGCCGATCATCCCTTTGTATCTGCCGTCCTCCGGGCTGACCGCGATCGCCGCGTCCGCAAACATCGTTTCGGGCCGCGACGTCGCCACCGTGATCCCCTCGCCGCCGTCCGGCGCGGGATAGCGGATGTACCAGTACTTCCCGTTCAAATCCTCGTGTTCCACCTCGGCATCCGACAGCGATGTCCCGCAATCCGGACACCAATTGATCAAACGGCTGCCCTTATAGATGAAGCCTTTTTCGTACAAACGGACGAAGAATTCGATCACGGCCTTGTTGCAGCCCGCGTCCATCGTGAAACGCTCGCGCGTCCAGTCGCAGCTGTCGCCGAGCCGCCGCTGCTGCTCCGTAATCTTCCCGCCGTAAATTTCTTTCCACTGCCAAACGCGTTTCAAAAATTCCTCGCGTCCGAGCTCCTCTTTCGTCTTTCCCTCGCTTTGCAGGATTTCCTCCGCGACCTTGACCTCCGTCGCGATGCTCGCGTGGTCCGTACCCGGCAGCCAAAGCGCGCTGTACCCTTGCAGCCGTTTCCATCGTGTCAAAACATCCTGCAGCGTCTGATCGAGGGCGTGCCCCATATGAAGCTGCCCCGTGATGTTCGGGGGCGGCATCACAATTGTGAAAGGCTTCTTCGCGGGATCGGCCTCCGCGCGGAAATCTCCGTCCGCTTCCCAGCTTACGAAAATGCGCTTTTCAAATTCTTTCGGGTCGTATGTTTTTTCTAATTCTCTCATCTGTTCGCTTCCTGATACGCTGTGCCAAGTGTAATGCGCACCGCCCCAAGACGGCCCGTGTCCCGTTTGCCGAAGCCGTATCCGACTTTCTCCGGAACGATCCCCAGACTCGGCGCAAACACCGCGCCCAGCCCTTTGACAATGCCGAAGCCCGTCGGCGTAATCATCTCGGTCTTGACGTCGTCGTCGATGATGATAGGCAGCCGCGCGTCCTTTGCCATTTCCATCACCGCCGGGACCGGGACCGGAATCAGCCCGTGGCGGCAGATAATCTGTCCGGACCCGTCATGCAGCGCCGCGCAGAAAAACGTTTCCGCGCCGATCAGGTCGACCGCGATCGCCGTACCCACAATGTCGATGATCGAATCCATCGCCCCGACCTCATGAAACGCCACCTCATCCTTACACGTCCCGTGAACGGCCGCCTCCGCGTCCGCGATTACAGAAAAAATATTCAGCGCGTACCGCTTGGCCCGCTCCGAAATCCCGCTGACGCGAATCATCGCGGTAATGTCGCGGTAACGTCTGTGTTCGTGATGATGGTCCCGGTCCTCAAACTGGTATTCATGCACGTGGTCGGCCAAGCCCAAGCGGACCGTTTCCGCCGCTTTGAAGTCGTATTCGTGCACATGGTCGCTCAGGCCGGAGTTCGACCCGCCGTCCCCCTCCACGATCACATCCAAGTTTATCCCCCTGATGCCGTTGCGCGCAAACGGATGCGCCGCAAGGTCGAAAGGTTCGGGCACAAACTTGCCGAGCTCATGCTTGATCTCCCCCGCATCCGCCCCCAAATCGATCAACGCGCCCAGCGTCATATCCCCGCTGATACCGTCCGGCGCCTCAAAATACAAAATCTTCTCCGGCATAGCCACGCTCCTTCTCATCCGCTCCGCTCACCCTATCCTACTTATGCCATAGGGAATGTTCAGATAGAATTATATCATAAAAAAGGACATGAACGCCCATGTCTGAATCGTTATTAAAAAGGGGTTTGGCATATCCGCAGTAGACAAGGGATGATTTTGCGACTATAATGCAATTGTATTGCATATTAGTCGTAATCGTATTGTTTGAAGGTGAAGCCGTGGAATACATCAAGCGCGATATTGAAAACACTGTTCGTGAAACTGCACACACTTTCAAGGCATTGCTTTTGACCGGTTCCAGACAGGTCGGCAAATCGACATTGCTTGAGCATTTGTTCGGGGATATCCGGCGGATTACATTTGACGATCCTGTTCTGCTTGCGCAAGCAAAGCAAGAGCCGCAGCTTTTTATAGATGATAACAAACCGCCTGTATTATTTGATGAAATCCAATATGCCGCGTCCCTGTTTCCGTACATCAAAATGGTTTGCGACAAAAGCAAACAAAAAGGCTTGTATTATTTGACCGGATCGCAGCAGTTTCATATGATGAAAAATGTTTCGGAAACGTTGGCCGGGCGCGTCGGTATTCTGGAACTGTCCCCGCTATCCCTTCGGGAAATCCAAAAGGTTGATTTCAGGGGTCACTTTTTACCGACGGAGGAATATCTTGAAAAAAGAGAAAAAAGCGCGAAACCATACGGCGACATTTGGGAAGTCGTCCATCGGGGCGGGTACCCGGAGCTTCAGGATCCGGACGTGCCATGGGAACGGTTTTTCGGCTCTTACTTGAAAACGTATATTGAACGCGACATCAATCAGCTTGAAAAAGTGAAAGACCAACTCAAATTCACACAATTTCTGACCGCGATTGCGGCACGTACCGCAGGGATGCTGAATTATCAAAACGTCGCCGATCAACTTGAAATCAGCCTCAATACCGTTAAAAATTGGATATCGCTTTTGGAAGCGACCGGACTCATTTTTATTCTTCAGCCTTTCACGCACAGTGCGTTAAACCGCGCGATCAAAACACCGAAGCTTTACTTCAGAGATACGGGGCTCGTTTGCTATCTGACAAAATGGAGTACGCCGGAAACCGCGAAAAACGGCGCGATGGCCGGGAGTATTTTCGAGACCTTCGCGGTCAGCGAGATTCTGAAATCGTTTTCCAACGAAGGACACGATTATCGAATGCATGTCACATACTATCGGGGGAAGGACAAAGTCAAAAAACGGAAAAACGGCGAGGAAGTCAGAACAGACTCGGAAATCGATCTGATCATTGAAGAAAACGGGATTTGCTATCCCATTGAGATCAAAATGACTGCGAATCCAAAAGCGGAAATGACGGCGGCGTTTGAAGTGCTCGATAAAATTCCGGAAGCAAAGCGCGGGGCGGGCGGCATCGTTTGCCTATATGACCGACCGCTCACCCTCCGGGAAAACGTGCGGGCAATCCCCGTGAATTATCTGTAAAA
>JAITNA010000141.1 GCA_031290715.1 Eubacteriales Family XIII. Incertae Sedis bacterium
GACGGCCAACATCGACAGCTCGCCGATCGTCGTGATTACGGGGCAGGTGCCGGTCGATTCCATCGGGCGCGACGCTTTTCAGGAGGTCGATATCGTCGGTATTACACTGCCGATCACGAAACACAGCTACGCGCTCCGGCGCATGGAGGAGATCGCGCCGGCGATCCGGGAAGCTTTTCAGGTCGCGGCGAGCGGCCGGCCGGGCGCCGTGTTGGTCGACGTGCCGAAAAACCTTCTGACGCAGACTTTCGAGTATACCCCGGAGAAGCCATGGCCGAAGTCGCCGGCTCCGGCTGTGAAGCAGGGGAAGATCGAGAAGCTGGCAGAGCTCATCAACAAGGCGGAGCGGCCCGTGATTCACGCGGGCGGCGGGGTCAACATCTCGAACGCTTCCGCGGAATTGACGGCCCTCGCGCACAAGGCGAACATTCCGGTGGCGACAACCCTGATGTGCCTTGGCTGTTTCAGCAGGAAGGACCCGCTTTCGCTTGGTATCATGGGGATGCACGGCGAACGGGAGGCCAATCTCGCCGTGCAGAACAGCGATCTTCTGATCGTGGTCGGCGCGCGCTTTTCCGATCGTGTGACGGGCGATACGAAGGGCTTTGCGAAGAAGTCGAAGATCGTCCATATCGACATCGACCGGGCGGAAGTCAACAAGAATGTCCTTTCGGAGTTCCTTGTCATCGGCGACGTCAAGGAGATTCTGGAAGCGCTCAATCCGCTTGTGAATGAAAACAAACGCGAGGATTGGCTGTCGAGTATCGCTTCGTGGCGGCGCGAAGCGCCTGTATCGGACAAATTCACGCCGCGCAATATCATCGAAACCATCTATGACGCTTTCGGGGAGGATTGCATCGTGGCGACGGATGTCGGGCAGCACCAGATGTGGACGGCGCAATATTGGCCGTTCACAAAACCGCGGAAGCTGATCACCTCGGGCGGGATGGGCACGATGGGCTTCGGGCTCGGCGCCGCGATCGGAGCCAAGCTCGCCAACCCGGACCGCCCGGTCGTCCTTGTGACAGGCGACGGGAGTTTCCGCATGAACATGAACGAGCTTGCGACGGTGTCCATTCAGGGACTGCCGATCTATGTCTTTGTGATCCACAACGGGACGCTCGGCATGGTGCGTCAGTGGCAAAAATTGTTTTGGGACAAGCGTTTCTCCGCAACGGATTTGCCTGACGTCGTCGATTATCCCATTCTGGCGAAGGCGTTTGGGCTGACGGGCGACCGCGTGGCGGGCGCGGACGAACTGAAGGCGTCGATACGGACGGCGCGGGCCGCGGGCAAGGCGGCCGTGATCGCCTGTGATGTGTATATCGACGAAAATGTGTGGCCCATCGTGCCGCCGGGCGATACGATCGAAAACCAGAGAACAACCGAATAGAGGGGGAATGGAGAACAAATGAGATGTAGCTATTTAGACATGGGCGTTCATGTCTGCGGGACGGGCTGTTTCCCGTGGGGTGAAAACGTGAGGATAAGCAGGTGAAAGAAACAGGCGAAAAGAACGACAAAAAGGTCGCGGTGTTGATCGACGCGGAGAACATCGCGCCGAAAAATATCGACGCGATCCTCGATAAAGCGTCATTAGAAGGCCGCGCGACGGTCAAACGAATCTACGGGGATTTTTCCTCCGAGTCGAAATCCTCTCAGGCGCGGGGATGGAACAAGGTGGTTTCCGAGCATGCGCTCGGCCAGGTACAGCAGATACAAAACAGCAGCGGGAAAAATTCTTCGGATTCCGCGTTGATTATCGACGCAATGGATTTGCTTTACGCCAATACGATCGATGTCATGTGCCTTGTCACAAACGACAGCGATTTCACGCGGCTCGCGATGCGGATCGCGGACTCGGGCCTTGAGGTGATCGGCATGGGTTCGAGCGAACACGACTGCGCGAAGTCTTTTGTCAGCGCCTGTACGAAATTCTATTATCTGAACGAGGGCAGCAAAACGGCAAAGGGCAAAGCCGCGTCGGCCGCGGCCGCGGACAAGGACAAGGCGGCGAAGCCGTCAAAGAAGGCCGCTCCTGCCGCCGCGGCCGCGCCGAGCGCGGAAAAAGCCCCGCCGTCCGGAACCGCCGCCGCTGTTACCGCCGCGGCCGCCGCCAAGGCGAACGGGGCGACGAAAGCGCAGGATGTGCCGAAGAAAGTCGTCGATACGATCATTACGGCGATTGAAAACGAAGATTTGGACAATGAGGACTGGGCCAATATCGCGCCCATCGGTACTGTGCTGTACCGGCGCTTCCCCGAATTTGATCCGGGGCTGTGGAACCGCCCCAAACAGCTCTCTCTTTTTCTCAAGAGTTTGGACGAGTACTTTGAGGTGGCGCAGGGGGAAACCATCGGCAAGCCGACCGGCAGCTATATCCGGATCCGCACGTAGGAGATCGAAATGCCGCTCATTATTCTCGGATTGATTGTGGTGGTTGGGGCGATGTTGCTGATCTTCAGTTCTTTTTCGATTGGGAAAAGCAAGAAGAAAGCGGCCCGGACAAGCGCGATTCCCGAAGAACCTCTCTATGAAACCTCCGACGACGGGAAGGTGATTTACCTTTTCGGCAGTGAACCGCGGGCACAGGACGCTGAAACCGGACGCAAAAAAGAAGAAGAAACCGGCGGGGAACCTCATGAATAACAGCCTTCTCTATATCCTGCTCGGCGCGGCGGTCGTCATGCTCGCGGCTGCCGTTATTATTCAGGCATTGCGGGCGTCGTCATGGAGAAAGGACGCGGCGTCGCGGAGTGATTTTGAACGGCTCGCGTCCGCTCTGGAAGTCGCGCGCAGGGAAATTTTGGAAGCGCAGCGGCAAGGCGCGGCGGAAACGCGCCGGGATCAGGGCGAAAATATGTCGGCGCTGCGCACGGAATTGGGGACAAAACTTTCGGATCAGGCGGTGCAAAACGAGCAAAAGCTCGAAAACATCCGCGTGACGATGGAAACGCGGATTCGGACGCTGCAGGAGGACAACGGCAAACAGCTTGACGAGATGCGGCGAATGGTGGAAACGCGGATGCGCACCATGCAGGAGGACAACACGCGGCAGCTTGACAAAATGCGCGCGGTCGTCGACGAGAAGCTGCAAAAGACGCTGGAGGAGCGGATCGGGCAGTCTTTCCGGCTTGTGACGGAGCGGCTGGAGGAGGTGCATAAGGGCTTGGGCGAAATGCAGAATCTCGCGGCGGGTGTCGGCGACCTCAAAAAGGTCCTGTCCGGCGTCAAGACGCGCGGGATTTTGGGCGAGTATCAATTGGCGGCTATTTTGGAAGAAATCCTGCCGCGGGAGCAATACGAAACCAACGTCAGCGTCAAACGGGGCAGCCGCGAAAATGTCGAATTCGCCATACGCTTGCCGGGGGACGGGGACGGCCCTGTCTATCTGCCGATCGATTCCAAATTTCCCGTTGAATCCTATTATCGGCTTGCGGACGCGTATGAATCGGGCGATGCCGCCGCCGTCGCCGCGGCCGGGCGGGAGCTGAAAGCCGCCATCACGAAATCGGCGGGCGACATTTGTTCAAAGTATATCAACCCGCCGAATACGACGAATTTCGCAATCATGTTTTTGCCGTCCGAGGGGCTTTACGCCGAGGTCATACGGCAGGGGCTCTTGGAGGAGCTTCAAGCGAAATACCGCGTGAACATCGCCGGGCCCACGACGATGGCGGCGCTGCTCAGCAGCCTGCAGATGGGCTTCAGCACGCTGTCGATTCAAAAGAGTTCCAATGAGGTCGCGAAAATCCTCGGCGCCGTGAAGAAAGAATTCGCGACGTTTGAGGATGTTTTGAATAAGGCGCGGCAAAATATTCAGCAGGTCGACAAAAATCTGGAAACATTGGTGGGCGTGCGGACGCGGAAGATCAATACGCGCCTGAAAACGATAGACACGCTGCCGCTTGCGGACGCGAGGGTGATTCTCGGCGAAAACGAAGCCCTGCCGTTCTTGCCGGAGGAAGCGGACTCGGATGAAGCGGGCTCGGATGAAGCGGGCTCGGATGAAGCGGACCGTGATGTGTAGCGCGGAGTTTTCGATGCGCGTTTTTGCAATCGGCGATCCGCACCTTTCTCTTTTTCAGCAAAAACCCATGGATATATTCGGTCCGGATTGGGCGGCTCATGATGAACGGCTTGCGGCGGCCTGGCGTGATTCCGTTGCGGAAAACGATGTCGTCATCGTCGCCGGCGATATTTCGTGGGCGCTCAAAACCGCGGACGCGCTGATGGACCTCGCGTGGATTGAAGCGCTGCCGGGCCGGAAAATCCTCGTGCGCGGCAATCACGACCTTTGGTGGCAGGGGGTAACGCGGCTCAATGCCCTCTATGAGGATATGTTTTTTTTGCAGAACAATCACCTCATGATCGATCCGCAAAAGAAGCTGGCGGTTTGCGGTTCGCGCGGGTGGGCGCTGCCGGGCCTTGACGATTATACGGCGGCTGACGGGAAAATCTTGGCGCGTGAGCTCATCCGGCTGAAATTTTCGCTCGATTCCGCGATGGCGGCGGGCGCGGAAGAAATCCTGTGCGCCATGCATTTCCCGCCGGCGGCCTGCCCCCAAAACAAGTCCGTATTCACGGATCTTCTGGGGCAGTATCCGGTGAAGCAGGCGGTGTACGGGCATCTGCACGGCGCCGCCGCGTTCCGCAAAGGGATTTCCGGCGAGCATGACGGAATCCTGTATCGCTTGGTGTCCTTTGATTTTGTGGATGGCAAGCCGCAATTAATCTATAACGGGGAGAAAGGGTGAATCATGGGAACGGAACGGGTTCCTCAGGTACTCAAACGTACCATGCCGGGTACGGGAGATGAGGTTTCGATCCTCGGCTTCGGCTGTATGCGATTCAAAAGAAACCTCGGCGCGACGGATATGGAGAAGGCGGAGCGCCTTGTGGCCGCGGCGCTTGCCGCCGGCGTCAACTATTTCGATACGGCCTATATATATCCGGGCAATGAGAAAGCGACCGGGGCCCTCCTGAACAAGACGGACGAGCTCGGCAAGCGGCGTGACCGCGTGTTTGTCGCAACGAAGCTGCCGTTCATGATGGTCAAGACGCGGGAGGATATGGACAAGTATCTGCTCGCGTCGCTCGACCGCCTTGGCATGGACTATATCGACTACTACCTTGTGCATAGCATTTCGGATTTTGCGGCGTGGGAGAAGGGGAAGCGGCTTGGCCTGCCGGAGTTCTTGCGTGGGGCGAAAGCGGCGGGCAAAATTCGCCATATCGGCTTTTCGTGGCATGGCAATCTTCATGATTTTCGCCTTGTCGTCGATGATTTCGACTGGGAGTTTTGCCAGATTCAATACAACTACCTCGACGAAAATTTTCAGGCGGGGACGGAGGGGCTTGAATACGCCGCGGCCAAAGGCGTCGGCCTTGTCGTCATGGAACCGCTTCGCGGCGGGATGATCGTCGGCAAGATGCCGCCGGCGGCGAAACGGATCATCGAAGGCTACCGGGATGCGTCGGGGCTGAAACGGAGCCCCGCGGAATGGGGGCTGCGCTGGGTGTGGAATCACCCCGAGGCGGGCTGTGTGCTTTCGGGCATGAACGAGCCGGCGCAGGTAGAGGAAAACTGCCGTGCCGCTTCGGACGCGCTTGCGGGCTCGCTTGCGCATGCTGACTTGGCGATGATCGGCAGTGTGCGGGATGTGTTTCAGGGTGCGATCAAGGTGAACTGCACGGGCTGCGCCTACTGTATGCCCTGCCCTTACGGCGTGAACATTCCGAGCTGCTTCGCGTCCTACAACAGCCATGCGATGTTCGGCGGCATGAACGCGAAATTGATGTACAATTTCTCTATGCGCGGAGGAAAGGGCAAGCCGCAAAAGGCAAGCGCTTGCAAAAAATGCGGCGTTTGCGAGAAGAAATGCCCGCAGCATATCCCCATTATAAAAACGCTCGAAGAAGCCGCCGGGACGTTGGAGAGCCCGTTCTTCAATATTATGGTCAAGGTTGCGGATAGGTTCATCGGGTGAGGGGGAATGAGTTATATTCTTGAATTGGCTGTGATATAATCGTTTCAAGCAGAATACCACTGACTACCATATGGATCAGTTTGAGAATTATTATAATGATGTTTCTTGAAACTATGCCGAAAAGGCGGCAATCTCTGGAAAAATACGGACAGATGAATTTATTGAAACGAAAATTACAGAATTTGGGGTGTGAAAATGGGGAAACAACTTGATGATATTATCGAAGCGATGGAGAGGTGCGGAAACTATGCGACCTTTTCTCAGTTGAATCGAATGATTGATTTCTCAAGTTGGAAAAGCAAGACACCATATGCGTCTGTTAGATGTTATGTTCAACGAGGTAGTGAATTCTTCAAAATCCAACCGGGGTTATGGGGACTTTCAAACCATAAAGACAGTATTTTGACGAAATTATCAATTAGTAAAAGTGATATAGAAAGGGAATGTGTATGGACAATCGAATTGAACTGCTTGCGAAGAATCTTGTGAATTACTCCTGCTCGGTGCGGGCGGGGGAGCGGGTGCTGGTTTCCTATGAGGGGGCGGACGCGAAACCGCTTGTGCTTGCGGTCATCCGGCAGGTCTACGCGGCGGGGGCGTCGCCTTACGCGGAAATCCGCGATTCCCAAATCACACGGCAGATCATGCTCGGCGCGTCGGAGGAGCAGCTTGCGTTCACGAAAGAAATCAGCCTTGCGGAGATGCGGGGCATGAACGCTTTCATCGCCGTGCGGGCGGGGGACAATGCGTCGGAGCTTTCCGATGTGCCGCCGGAGCGCATGAATCTCTACAACAAGGCGCTGCGGCCTGTACAGGATTATCGCGTCAATCATACGAAATGGGTCGTGCTTCGTTACCCGACGCCCTCGATGGCGCAGCTCGCCGGTATGAGTCAGGAGCGGTTCGCGGATTTCTACTTTGACGTTTGCAACCTCGACTACGGCAAGATGTCGGCGGCGATGGACGCGCTCGTCACGCGTATGCAGGCGGCCGACCGCGTGCACATCATCGGCCCGGGGACGGACCTGACGTTTTCCATCAAGGGCATTCCCGCCATCAAGTGCGGCGGCGAGAAGAATATCCCGGACGGCGAGGTCTATACGGCGCCCGTGAAGGATTCCGTGAACGGCGTGATTTCATACAATACCGTCAGCGAGGAGCAGGGGTTCACCTATGACAACATCGTGTTTGAGTTCAAGGACGGGAAGATCGTGCGCGCCGCGGCGAACAACACGGAGCGCATTAACGCGCTGCTCGATACGGACGAGGGCGCCCGGTACGTCGGGGAGTTTTCGTTCGGCGTCAATCCGTACATCCTGCACCCGATGAAGGATACGCTCTTCGACGAGAAGATCGCGGGGAGCTTCCACTTCACGCCGGGCGCTTCGTATGAGGACGCGTTCAACGGCAACAAGAGCGCGGTGCATTGGGACCTCGTTTCGATTCAGCGCGCGGACTACGGCGGCGGGGAGATATGGCTGGACGACGAACTCGTGCGTAAGGACGGGATTTTTGTGACGCCGGAACTGGCGGGGCTGAACCCGGAGAATTTGAAATAGGCGGCCAATCATGAAAACAGGGGTTTTGGGCTTGGGATGAAACATTGCTTTGTTTTGAATCCGGCGGCGGGGAACGGCAAGGCGCAGGTCGCCTTGCTGCCGCGGATTCTGGCGGCTGTGAAAGAGGCCGGCGTGGATTATGAGATTCATCGCACGGTGAATACGGGCGATGCGTGTCTGCGCGTATGGGCGCATTGCGAGCGCGAGCCGCAGGTGCGGAAGCGGTTTTACGCGTGCGGCGGCGACGGTACGCTCAGCGAGGCGCTGAATGGGCTTTATGGGTTTGAGAACGCCGAGCTTGCGTCGGTTCCGATTGGCACGGGCAATGATTTTGTCCGGAATTTTGGCGGCAAGGAGGGCTTTCTTGATATCGCCGCGCAGATTGCGGGCGCCGCCGTGCCGATTGATGTGATGCGCTATGAGATCTCGGCGGGCGAGGACGCGGGCGGGCTCGCGGCGCAGGGCTATGCGATCAATATGTTCAATATGGGCTTTGACGCGGATGTGGTGGCACGGACGGCGCGGCTGAAGAAAAACCCGCTTTTGAACGGGACGGCGGCGTATGCCGCGGGGGTGGCGACGGAGTTGATTCGGCTTCGGGCAATCCGCGCGCGGATCAGCATTGACGGCGGGGAAGCCATCGATACGGACATTCTGCTTTCGGGCGTGGCCAACGGGCGCTATAGCGGCGGCGGGTTTGACGGAATCCCTTCGGCGCGCGTGAACGACGGTCTGCTTGACGTCGCGGTCATCACGCCGCTGTCACGCCGCGAATTCATCCAATTGATCGGGAAATACCACGACGGGACGCATGTGGACGACCCGCGCATGCAGTCGTATATGAGTTTGCGGCGCTGCCGGGAAGCGCTGTATACGCCGGCAGGCGGCATGACGCTTTCCATCGACGGCGAAGCGCGGCGCGTGTCCGCTCCGGTGCGGTTTTCCGTCGCGTCGGAGCGGGTTTCTTTCGCGCTGCCGCGGGGTGTGAAGTTGGCAGCGGAGTAGGGGCAGAGGTTTCAATTTGCAAGATAAGAGAACGAATATCCTGATTGTCGAGGACGATGTGCCGCTCTGCCGGGGCATAGAGCTTACGCTGAAAGAAGCGGGGCGCGTTTTTACGTTGTGCCGCGCGCTTTCCGATGCGCGGCGGGTCTTGCGCGATACCTTGTTTGACCTGCTCATCTTGGACGTCAATCTGCCGGATGGCTCCGGGCTTGAGTTTTGCCGGGAGATTCGCGCGGATTTTCACGCGCCGATTTTGTTTCTGACCGCGAATGACACGGAGCTGGATATGGTGGAGGGGCTTGAAACGGGCGGGGATGATTACGTTACGAAGCCCTTTTCCCTCGCGGTTTTGCGCGCGCGGGTGAATGCGCTGCTGCGCCGTGAGGTTCGCGTATCTCCGCGCATATACGTGAGCGGCAGCCTTCGCTTTGATTTTGAGAATATGCAATTCCTGAAAAACAATGACGCAGTGGAACTGAGCAAAACGGAACAACGGCTTTTGTTATTATTATTGAATAATAGGGGGCGGACGTGTTCTCGGGATTGGCTTTTGGACCGGATTTGGCCGGGCGGCGGCGCGTATGTGGATGAGAACGCCTTGTCGGTGGCGGTCCGGCGCTTGCGGGCGAAGATCGAGGACGATCCCTCGGCGCCCCGATACATCAAGACAATGCACGGCGTCGGCTATGCGTGGGCGGTAATCGAATGATCATCGGCGTTGCGGCGGCGGCCGTTTGCTTGGCCGTCCTCCTGCTGTATCGCGGAAATACGCGAAGGACGATGCGGCGCTTGGACGAAATGCTGGACGAGGCCATTCGCGGAGACTTCGCGGCCGGGCGTTACGACGAGAGTCAGCTTTCCAAAATCGAGTCGAAGATGAGCCGTTTTTTGAGCGCGAGCCGACTGAAAAAGGGGCAGATTGAGCACGAGCAGGACAAGCTGCGCGCTTTGATCAGCGACATCTCCCATCAGACGAAAACGCCGATTTCCAATATCGTCCTGTACGCGCAGCTTTTGAATGAACAAGAGGGCCTGCCCGCGGACGCGGGGGCGCTCGCCGGGCAGATTGCGGGCGGCGCGGAGAAGCTGAATTTTCTGATTCAGTCGCTCGTCAAAATCTCTCGGCTCGAGAGCGGGATCATCAAGCTCTCGCCGCAGAGGGGCGAACCCGCGGCGCTGATTGCGGACGCGATGGAGGACTGCGCGGCCAAGGCGCGGCGCCGCGGCGTGACGCTTCGCTTTGACGCGCCGCCGGAACCGATTTTCGCGGTATTTGACGCGCGGTGGTGCGCCGAAGCGCTGTACAATATTTTGGATAACGCGGTCAAGTACACGGGCGCGGGCGGGGAGGTCTGCGCCGTTCTGACGGCTTATGAGATGTTTGTCCGGATCGATGTGCGCGATACCGGGCGGGGGATTCGCGAGGAGGAGATTGCCAAGGTATTCGAGCGGTTTTGGCGCGGGAAGGATTCCCCGGCGGCCGAGGGCGTCGGGATCGGGCTGTATCTCGCGCGGGAGATTATCGTCGGCTGCGGGGGGTATGTGAAGGTGCGTTCGGAGTACGGCAAGGGGTCTGTTTTTTCGGTGTTTTTGCCGGCGGATAACTGTGATAAAATGAGAATTGCGAACAGATATTCATGATATGATATTGTTATTGAAATCGCTATGATGAACGATGTGGATGGATGTGGATGGAAAGGATTGACATGGAGTTTGATCTAAACAATGCGGAACAATATAGGGAAGGCAATCGGATTGAAGCAAAATCCGCACGGGGAGGATTGCCGCATAGTCTGTGGGAAACGTACTCGTCTTTTGCGAATACAAACGGCGGCATTATCCTGCTTGGTGTAAACGAACTCAAAGACGGGACGCTGATCCCGTTCTATTTGAAAGATACAGATAAACTGATCTTTGAATTCTGGAACAACATCAACAACTCGCAGGTCGTCAATATAAACATTCTGACGGATGATAATATTCAAGTCGTGGATGATGGACAATTTCGGTTTGTTGTGATTGCGGTGCCGCGCGCGGACCGGCGCAGCAAGCCTGTTTATACGGGGCAAGATCCGTTCAAGGGGACTTTTCGGCGTAATGGACAAGGTGATTATCATTGCAAGAAGGAAGAGATACTTGCGATGTTTCGGGACCAAGCCGATGTGCCGCAGGATATGACCGCCCTTGAAAAAATCAGCTTGAATGCAATCAATCGTGAAACTGTTTCCATGTATCGGCGCAGATTTGAATTGGTACGTCCGGAACATGTTTGGGTCAATCTGACCGACGACGAATTTCTGCTGAGGTTGGGCGCGGTTGACGCCGTGAATGAAGGTGAGCGTCATCCGACGGCCGCAGGGCTTTTGATGTTTGGCGATGAATATCAGATTGTTCGCGAATTCCCAAACTACTTTCTCGATTACAGAGAAATAGAACCTTGGCAAGAGCGTTGGGTTCACCGATTTGTTTCTAATTCCGGAGAGTGGAGCGGTAACTTATATGATTTCTTCTATCGTACATACAACCGTATCGCGCAGATCATCGAAGTGCCTTTCAAACTTGTCCCGGGCGAGCCGGAGCGGATCGAAGATACTCCGGTTCACAAGGCGATTCGCGAGGTGCTCGCAAATACGCTGATCAAATGCCGATTATTATGGCAGACAGGGGCTTGTCGTCATTCGCGGGCAACAAGACATTTCTCTATCCAATCCGGGGGGTTTCCGTATTCCTATTGACGATGCAATCCGCGGCGGTCATTCAGATCCTCGTAATGTAACGCTGATGAAGATGTTCAATCTCCTCGATATTGGCGAGCGGGCGGGCAGCGGTATTCCGAGCATCTTTGCGGTTTGGAAGGATCAGGGGTGGACGCCGCCGGAGTATTCGGAAGGTTTCAATCCGGATAGGACGACAACGAAACTTGTGTTGAGAAAATCATCTGACGAGTTTTCTGACGAAAAACCAGTACGTGAGTCGTTAGAAAAATCGTCAGATAAAATAACCTCAAAAGAACAAGAGATTGTCAGGTTGATTATTCAGAAGCCTTCAATAACTACTGCTGAAATTGCGGAACAACTTGGCATTCCGAGATCAACTGTGTCGAGCCGGATTGGCAAACTAAAGGGTAAGGGAATCGTTCACCGTATCGGCCCCGATAATGGAGGTTGTTGGGGAACAATTTTGAAAGATTGAGGGTGAAATCTTTCAAAACTGTAAGGGTTCGGAAAGATTTTGGAAAGAACATTGCGGGGGCGATGTGGTACATTGGTTGACGGAGGGCGTCGTGTCTTCCGTTGATCATTTTTTTGGGAGGGCTTTGATGAACATTGTTTTGCGGACTGTCGGATTGAAAAAGCATTATGGCGCGGGGGAGAATATGGTCCGGGCTTTGGACGGCGTTTCGCTCGCCGTGGAGGAAGGCGCTTTTGTGTCTGTCGTGGGGACTTCGGGCAGCGGGAAATCGACGCTGCTCCATATGCTCGGCGGGCTTGACCGGCCGACGGACGGCACGGTGGAGATCGGCGGGAAGGATATCTTTGCGATGGACGACGACGCGCTGACCATCTTTCGCCGAAGGAATATCGGATTTGTATTTCAAAGCTACAATCTGGTGCCGGTGTTGAACGCGGAGGAAAATATTTTGCTTCCGATCCGGCTTGACGGCAACGCGGTTGACGGCGCGTATATTGAGAAGATTATTGAAACGCTGGGGCTTTCCGAAAAACGGCAAAGTTTGCCGGGTCAGCTTTCGGGCGGGCAGCAGCAACGGGTCGCCATCGCGCGCGCCCTTGCCGCGAAACCGTCGATCCTGCTCGCGGACGAACCGACGGGGAATTTGGACAGCAGGACCAGTCTTGACGTGCTTGGGCTTTTGAAGGTGAGCGGGGAGCGGTTTGGACAGACGATCGTAATGATTACGCACAATGAGGAATTTGCGCAGATGGCCGAGCGAATCATTCATATTGAGGACGGCCGCATCCTGGGCGGAGCGTCGCGATGAGGGTGGCAAACCGAAAAATTATTCGCGTCCTGACGCGGCGCAGCTTGCGGGCGGGGCGGCTGCGCAATATCGTGGCGGTGGTCGCGATTGCTTTGACGGCGGTGCTGTTCACGACGGTGTTCGCCCTCGGCGGCAACATGATTTCCGCCATTCAGGACGCCACGATGCGGCAGGTCGGCACGTCCGCGCACGGCGGGCTGAAATATCTGACGCAGGCGCAATACGACGACTTCGCGCAGTCGCCGCTGATCAAGGATATTTCCTATAATATCATCATCGGCGTCGCGGAAAATGAAGCGCTGAAAAAGAAGCAGACTGAAATTCGCTACAGCGAGGACGACAGCGCCAAATGGGGTTTTAGTTATCCAACGGTCGGCGCGATGCCGAACGGGAGGAAGGAGCTTGCATGCAGCGAGCTTACCTTGGATATGCTCGGAATCCCTCATGAGCTTGGGCAGACCGTGCCGCTCGAATTCAGCGTGCGCGGGGAGAAATATTTTGAGGAATTCACGCTCAGCGGTTATTGGAAAGGCGACCCCGTGATGCCGGCGGCGCAGGTTTGGCTCTCCCGCGCGTATACGGATTCCGTCGCGGGCATGCCTACGGAAGTCACGGACTACAGCATGGACGGGATTGCGGGGAGTATCAATGCCGACCTATGGTTTGACGGCGCGTCGGGCCTTGAGGGCAAAATGGAAGCACTCATCGCGGAGCGGGGCTACGCGCCCGGGGAGATTCGCTATGGCGTGAACTGGGCGTATATGGCCGGGGGGACCGTTGACCCGACGACTGCAGTCGTTTTGGCCGTCGCAATCGTCTTGATTCTCTTTTCCGGCTATCTGATCATCTACAGCGTGTTTGCCATTTCGGTCACGCGGGATATTCGCTTTTACGGGCTGCTGAAAACCATCGGCGCTACGGGCCGGCAGCTTCGGCGTATCGTTTTGGGGCAGGCGCTCGCGCCGGCTTTGGCGGGCATTCCGGCGGGGCTCGTTTGCGGCTACCTGCTGGGCTATGTGCTTTCGCCGTTCCTGCTGTCTATGACGGCGATCGGCGGCCCGGCCCGTGCTTCCGCGAATCCGTTGATCTTTGTCTTTGCCGCGGCGTTCAGTCTGCTTACCATTCTGTTGAGCTGCCGCAAACCGGGGCGTATGGCGGCGCGGGTTTCACCGGTCGAAGCGCTGCGTTACACCGAACCGGGCTTGGCGACAAGGAAAGCAAGGCGGGCGGGCAAGGGGGTGCGCCGCGCGGAGCTTGGCAAGGGCACGCCGCTGCGTATGGCTTTGGCAAATGCGGGGCGGCATCCGAGGAAATTACTGATTATTGTCCTCTCGTTGTCGCTCAGCATGATCCTTTTGACGAGCATCTATTCTGTCGTGCAGGGCTTTGATATGGAGGAATATCTGAAAGATCAAGTCGTCAGCGATTTTTCGGTTGCGGACAGCAGTGTTTATTCCGCGCTCGCGGCAAACGACAACTTTGAAGGGGTAGACGCGAATGTGCGGGACGGGATTGCCGCGCTTCCGGGGCTTGAACGCAGCGCGAATATCTACTTCACGGACGATACGCATACGCTGTCCGAACAGGGGCGGGAAAATTTCGCGGCGGCGATGGAAGCCCTCCGGCCCCTGCTTGAGGGATATCGAATGGACATGGCGGTACAGGCCGACGCATTTTTGACGGAGGGCGTGATCCCCATGCATGTATACGGCGTCGGGGAAATGGCGGCCGACATTCTGGCACGGGAACCGCTGAACCCCCCGATCGATTTTGAAAAACTGGCGAGCGGGGATTATGTTCTTTCGTCGCGCATCGCGAGGACGGATGGGGAGCCGGGCGGGCCTTATGTTTACGGCATCGGCGAGAAGGTCCCTTTGAAAAACGCGGCGGGGGAGGTCCGCGAGTTTGAGGTGCTTGCCGTTCTTGACCATTATGACTATACAATCAGTGCCCAACATGGTCACGCCATTGACAGCGCGCTCGTCCTCGCGGACAATGTCTATCTGGATTTCTATGGCGATAAACAGCCGATGATGACAATTTTTGATGTAACGGACGGGGATATCCCCGCGGCCGAGGCGTGGCTTGCGTCGTACTGCGCCGAAATCAATCCGAGCCTTGACTACCGCTCGCTGAGTTTTTACAAGGCGGAGTTCGAGGGGATGAAGAACACGTACCGCATGATCGGCGGCACGCTGTCCGTCATTCTCGCGCTGATCGGGATACTCAATTTCGTCAACACCATCGTCACGTCGATTTTCGCGCGGCGCCGGGAGCTGGCCGTGCTGCAAAGCGTCGGCATGACCGGGCGGCAGCTGAAAACCATGCTGCTGTGCGAGGGGGTTTCCTACGCCGTTTTGACGATTTTGTTTGCGGCGACTGCCGGGAGCGGCATCGGCCGGCTTCTTGTGCAGGCCATCGCGGGGGAGATCTGGTTTTTTAAATGGACATTCACGATCACACCGCTGTTGGCGGCGATCATTCCGCTCCTGCTGATTTGCGCGGCGGCGCCGCTTGTGTGTTATCGCTTCATGCGCAGGGTGAGCATTGTGGACAGACTGCGGGAGGAGTAGGAGCGGGATTTGCAGGATTTGGATTTGCAGGATTTGCGGCAGTAATGGCCTGTAATGGCCGTGGTTTGCCGGTGTTCATCCGTGTTCAGCCGATGTTCTCAGCCGGTGTTCGCCGTTGCTGTTTTTCTTGACACTTTCGGCTGTTCAATGGTAAGATAAATTTCGCGGTATTTTTTGCGCGATATGGCGGTGTAGCTTAGTTGGTCAGAGCGTCCGGTTCATACCCGGAAGGTCGGTGGTTCGACTCCACCCGCCGCTACCATGGTACAATGGAGTCAAGGCTCTCGTACCTTTGCATAGGTGGCCCGGTAGTTCAGATGGTTAGAATGCCAGCCTGTCACGCTGGAGGTCGACGGTTCGAGTCCGTTCCGGGTCGCCAACACTTTGCGCCATCACGCGCGCAAAGCAATATGGTGGGTATAGTCAAGTGGTTAAGACACATGGTTGTGGTCCATGCATGCGTGGGTTCGAGTCCCACTACCCACCCCATAATAGTTGTCCGAAAAAACTGTAATCGTCACAAATAGGTATATTTATGAAACCTCGACAATAAGCACACTGCCGGGCGAAACGGTTTCCATCAACGACATCACGGAAACTGTTAATCACTTTCGCTGTTTTGATTTCATGCTCGACACGGTGGACAATGTTTTGAGTGAGGGCTTAATCAAGAAATACCATTACTATCTGAAGCGTAACACAGTTGATGAACTGCGGGGATATCTTGTTCCCGGCGAATACAAACTGCGTCCAAATACGGTAGGGAATACAGAAACCGCCGATCCCGCCGATGTCAGCAGGAAGATGGCGAAATTGCTTGATTCGTATAACAGCATCCCGAACAAGACGACTTCACGGATCATAGATTTTCATTATGCGTTCGAGCGGATTCACCCGTTTCAAGAACAAGGGTCTGCGATGAAATTGAAGTAACCGAAGGCGACGGGATTTATGCGCTCAACGCGACAAGAAGAATTTATGAATTTGTAATAGGGTTGATAACAAATCTTGATATAAGCTTGCTGCTCAATGACGAATCAATAGATATAAGCGATCCCGAGAATGCCTTTTTTCCACACGCTTCTACCCCTTCGGGGCACAGGCGCAGATGGTCGTCTACCGTGGCGCTCTACGGTTGGGAAGGTGTGTCGAGTTATACGTCAGACTGTGTGAAAATCAGGCTGCGCAATCAACCGCTGATATTTTGAAAATTCGAGCCAAACGGTAAATGACACAAAAAAGAATGGCATTCACGGTTTGGCGCGTACTATCCAGTGCTTTCCATTCATCCATCAGCTCCATCATCCGTTCAATCCCAAGTTCTGTCTTTGTCCGCTTTATGTTGTAACCGAGGAACAAAAGCGCTGTTTTGGCTTTCACTTTTTCTTTTGAACGGAGCAGATAATAGCCCCCGTTCATTGTCCGTTTTATGGTGCCGAAAACATGCTCTGCGATTTGCTGCCTTAGTTTGTACACTTCATAGTTGTCTT
>JAITNA010000235.1 GCA_031290715.1 Eubacteriales Family XIII. Incertae Sedis bacterium
TTCCTGTGAACATCTTTCTTTCTCCTGTCATGACAGCCCAAGCTGTTTTATGAAAAACCAAAGGATATCGTACCACAAGAACCTCGCCCGCACAACACAAGAAATGATATAATATCCCAGAGGCAGGAGTAACAAATGGCGGCATACATTGAATTTTCAGAGGTTTCAAAGGTTTACCGGACAGGTGAGGTGGATGTCCGGGCGCTTGACGGCGCGTCTTTCACCGTGGGCAAGGGTGAATTTTGCGTCGTCGCCGGGCCCTCGGGCGCGGGGAAAACCACCATCCTCAACATCCTCGGCGGCATCGACACCGCCACCGCAGGGGAAATCGTATTGGACGGCCGCTGTATCTCGGGGATGAATGAAAAGCAGTTGACCCGGTATCGCCGGACCGACATCGGCTTCGTGTTCCAGTTTTACAATCTGATACAAAACCTCACAGCCCTCGAAAACGTGGAGATTGCAACGGAAATGGGCGAAAATCCGCTCGACCCCAAAGCTGTTTTGGACGATGTCGAGCTGACACATAGGCTGTCCAATTTCCCGGCTCAGCTCTCCGGCGGCGAGCAACAGCGCGTCGCGATCGCGCGGGCGCTCGCCAAGAATCCCAAGCTGCTTCTCTGTGACGAGCCGACCGGGGCCCTTGACGATACGACGGGAAAACACATCCTTTCGCTGCTCCATACGACCTGCCGCCGCACGGGTATGACCGTCGTCCTCATCACGCACAACAGCGTGATCGCGGACATTGCGGATCGTGTCATCAAAGTCAAAAACGGCAGGGTCGCCAAGGTTTATTTCAACGAGAGCCCCAAGTCCGCCGCGGAGATTGATTGGTGAACAGCCGAACATTACGCAAAAGCATCCTGCGCGAATTCAAAAGCAGCCCCGGAAGATTCATCGCCATCTTCTGCATTATGGCCATCGGCGCGGGCTTTTTCGCCGGCATCGGCTGCACGGCCCCGTCCATGCTGCTCACCGCGGACAACGATCTGTCCCGGGCGCGGCTCGCGGATTTTCGCCTTGTTTCCACCATGGGCATTACCGCGGACGACGTGGCGGCGCTCGCCGCGATGGACGGCATTGCCGAAGTGATGCCGCGCTATGCCTTTCAAGCGAAAGTGAAATATGAGGATGCGATTCTTGTCTGCGCGGTGAAGAGCCTGCCGGAGAATCCCGAAAAAGACAATCCCGGTTCCCTCAATCAGCTGCGCGTCGACGAGGGGCGTCTGCCCGAAAAAGCGGGCGAATGCGCCGCGGACAAGAAAACCGGACTCAAAATCGGAGAGATGATCGAGATTACGGACGAGATGGAAGGCGGCGATATCTCCATGCTCCGCTCGCCGCGCATGAAGATTGTGGGCCTTGTGAACTCCCCCGAATACATCACGTACGCCCGCGGCAGTACGACGCTCGGCAGCGGCGTTGTGAACAGCTTCCTCTATCTGTCAAACAATGCGTTTGACAGCGAGGTTTGGCTCGAAGTATGTATCCGGCTGAAGGACACACAGGACATCTCTTCCTTTATAGAAGAATACCGGACGGCCGTTTCCGGCATCACGCCCGCGCTCAAGGATTTCGGCGCCGCGCGCGCGGAGCTTCGTTACCATGACATCGTATCAAAGGCGGCTTCGGACCTCGCGGACGCGGACGCGGAATTGTCGGACGGCCGGGCAGAAGCGGATGAAAAATTCGCGGAAGCGCTGACGGAAATAGAGAAAGGCGAGGGCGATTATGACGCCGGCCTTGCCAAATACCGGGCAAATCTCGCGGAAATCGAAAGCGGGGAAGCCGCGCTCGCGGAGGGCAGGGCCGGGCTCGCGGAGAGCAAGGCGCAGCTTGATGCCGGGAAAGCGCAATGCGAAGAAGGGCAGGCGCAGATTGCGGACGCGCGGACAGGGTGGGAAGCGGCGCGGGCCGAATGGGAAGAGGGGCGGGCGCAGCTCGAAGCGGCGAAAGCCGGCTTGGCCCTGATACCGCCCGGCCCGCTGTATGACCGGACGGCGGCGCAGATCGCGGCGAACGAACAGGAGCTTGCCAAAAGCGAAGCGCTGCTCGCGGCAAACGACCTTGCGTTCACGCGGCAGGAAGAAGCGCTCGCCCTGACCGCGGCGCAGCTTGACGCCGCGGAGCAGCAAGCCGCAGCCGCGGAACAGCAGCTTGCCGAAACCGGGCAAAAGCTCGCCGAAGGGCGGCGCGCGCTTGAAAACGCAAACGCCGAACTCACCCGGGCGAAGGCCGAAATTGAGAGCGGCCGCGCCGAATACGAGCGGAGCAAAGCGGAAACGGAACAGGAGCTCGCCGACGCGCAAGGGGAGATCGAAAAGGGGCGCGCGGATTTGGAAGCGCTTGAACCGCCCGAATGGTTTGTGTTCACGCGCGAGGACAACCCCGGTTACAACACGCTCGAGCCCAACGCGAAGCGCATCGCGTCCATGGGCCGCACCGTCCCGCCGTTCATGTTCCTTGTCGCCGCGCTTGTCTGCCTTACGACCATGACAAGGCTTGTCGAGGAGCACCGCACGAACATTGGGACGCTGAAAGCGCTGGGCGTGCCGCGCAGGACCATTATTGCAAAATATCTCTTCTACGCGCTGACCGTCAGCGTTGCGGGCAGCGCCGCCGGCGTCATTCTCGGCGTTTTGCTGTTCCCGCGCAATATCTGGGGCGCTTACGGAGCCCTGTATAATCTTGGGGATTTTGACCTCAAATTTGAGCCTCTTGTAATCGCGATCGCGCTTTTGGCGGGTATTGCCGCCACCTGTGCCGCGACCTTTGCCTCCTGTGCGGGCGCCCTCAAAAGTCCGGCGGCGGAGCTCATGCGCCCGAAAGCCCCCAAACCCGGCAAACGGGTATTGCTCGAACACATCCCCATCCTTTGGGCACATCTGGCCTTCAGCCAAAAGGCGACCCTGCGCAATCTTTTTCGTTACAAAAAACGTCTGATCATGACGGTCGTCGGCGTGGCGGGGTGCTGCGCCCTGCTTCTCACGAGCCTTGGATTGGTGGATTCCATCGCCGGGATCGCGGACCGGCAGTTCTCCGAGATCAACCATTATGACATCTCCGTACTCCTCGCCGGGGACGCGGACCGGAGCGCGATGGAGCAAACAGCCGGGCGGTACGGCACGTATTTCCTACTGGCCGAGGAATCGGCGTCGGCCTCCTGCAAAGGGGTAAATACGAGCAATTATTCGGTCTATATCATGACGCCCGAGGACGCGGGTACGATGCCGGAATTCATTTCGTTTTTCGAGCCCAAAGGCCATCGGGCCTTTACCCTTGAAAGCGGCGAAAGCCCGTCGCCGCGCGTCGTGCTCAATGAAAAACTCGCGAATATGCTCGGCGCGAAGGCCGGCGATATGATCGAGCTGACAAATGCCGGCGGCAAGACGTCGAAGGTTCTGATTTCGGGCGTTTGCCTGAACTACATCTACAACTATATCTACATGACGCGGGCGGACTACGAGCAAGCCTTCGGCGAACAGCCTGATTTCAAGACCATATTGCTCCGCTTGGACGAAACCTACAGCGGCGATATCGACGGGATTCTTGCCGGGCTGATCGAAACGGACGGCGTCGAATACGCTTACAGCAGCAATTCCGTGCGGGACATCGTGAACGAAATATCGGACAACCTGAACACCGTCGTCCTGATTATGCGCAATATGGCCGCCATCTTGGCAATCGTCGTGCTGTACAATCTGATCAACATCAACATCACGGAACGCGAGCGGGAAATCGCGACGCTGAAAGTGCTCGGCTATCGGCGCGGCGAGGTTTTCTCCTATTTCTTTTGGGAAAGCATGATTCTGACGGCCATCGGCGTATTCTTCGGGCTCTTCGTCGGCATCGGCCTGCACAGCTACGTCATGCAAGCCATCGAAACCGACGAGGTGGCTTTCGTGCGCGAAATCCGCCCGCTGAGCTTCCTGTTGGCGGCCCTGTTCACCTTAGGCTGCTGCGTCCTCGTCAATATCTTCATGCAACCGAAGCTGCAAAGAATCGAACCGGTCAGCTCCCTGAAATCCCCGGAATAATCATTTAGATACAGTGAAACACGGGGACGGTTCTCGCGCCTCCTTGGATATAATTACATTATTGCAAATGTTTGACATGATGCTTTTGCCGTGTTATTCTGTTTCCATAAATTGGGAGTTCGCGTGCGGAAAGGGAATGGAAACGGAACATGGGCGGGAATCGGGCTTATCGGGACAGTATCTTCACAAGCTATTTCAAGGACGAGGGGCGGCTGCTTGAGATGTACAATGCCATTAGCGGCAAGAATTATGGGCGGGTTACGGAGGTGCGAATCAATACCTTGGAAAACGTTTTGTTCCGCGACCGCATTAACGACCTCTCTTTTTTGCTCGGCGAAAAGTTGATTGTGCTGATTGAAGCGCAGACTTCACTCAATGCGAACATGCCGCTGCGACTGCTTTTGTATATCGCGCGGCTGTACGAAAAAATGGTAGAAAACGCGGCGATGTATCGGCGCAAGCTTGTGAAAATACCGAAGCCGGAGTTCATCGTTCTCTACAATGGAAACGAGGACTGTCCCGACAAAAAGACGCTTCGGCTTTCCAACGCGTTTGAGGATGCGGATGTGCCGAATCTTTTGGAGCTTGTCGTTACGGTGTACAATGTGAACCCCGGACATAGCCCCGAGATTTTGGAACACAGCCGTTCTCTGCGCGATTACGCGGTTTTTACCGCAAAGGTCCGGGAGTGCAAGGCCGCGGGTATGACATTGGATGAGTCGATTGAAAAGGCTATCAACTACTGCGAGAAGTGTGATATTATGAGTGCATATCTGGCGGCTCACGGAAGCGGGGTGATGAATATGCTACTGACAGAATGGGACTTTGATCAATATATCAAAATCTGATATCCCATGTT
>JAITNA010000175.1 GCA_031290715.1 Eubacteriales Family XIII. Incertae Sedis bacterium
CGCGAGCCTGTTTCCCCCGGCCGCCGCGTTTTCGAGCATGACGGCGCATTCCCCCTCATAGCGGTTGACCGAATGAATGCCGAGCATCGCCGCCGCCGCGTCGAAAAGGCGCCCCATACCGGAGCTCTTGACAGTGCCGGTGCCCGAACGGATGGCCGCTTCCGCTTCGCGGCGCCCCGGATGCCCCTCAAGCGTTCCCTCCGCTTTGCAAAACGCGAAAATTTCCGTCATATCAATCTCAAACTCCGAGGCATCCGGCTTTCTGTTTTCCGCAAGCAAATGCGAAAGCGCGGATTTGACCCCCTCTTTCACGGAGGCGTCCCCGCCGAGCATTTCGACATATTTCAAATGAGAAAAGCGTTCAAACGCGGCCCCCTCGCAGATCAGGATTTCGCCGCCCCAGATCGCGCCGTCCGTGCCGTAGCCCGTCCCGTCAAAACTGACGCCGATCACGGGGCCGTCGAGTCCGTGCTCGGCCATGACGGATGCCGTATGCGCGTGGTGATGCTGTACGTACAGCAAATCCGGACCGGCGCCCCTTGCGTATTCTTCCGCGAATCTTGTCGGGAAATAACGCGGGTGAAGATCGCAGACGACCAAGCCGGGCTCTATGCCGAAAAAGGTTTTCATGCGGCGAAAGGTATCTTCGTAGAGCCTTTCCGATTCAAGGCCGTCCATATCGCCGAGGTGGCGGCTCAGATAGGAAAAGCTCCCCTTGCTGAGCGCAAAGACGGATTTCAGATGGCCGCCCGCGGAAAAAACGCAGTGGTGTTTTGTCAGCCGTTCCGTGTTTTTGATATACACGGGGGACGGTACATAACCGCGCGCCCTGCGGATAAGCTGCGGCGTGCCGTCGATTACACGAAGTACCGAATCATCCAATCCCGCCGCGATTGCCCGCTCGCTAGACAGGACGCCCGCGATGTCCGGATTGCGTGCCGCGAGCGCGGACATCTCCCCGTCTTTTGTGATGATCGGAAAGTCGGACAGGTTGGCGCTCGTCATGACAAGCGGGCCGAGCGCGTCCGTCAGCAGCATTTGAAGCCCGAATGACGGAAGCAGCGCCCCGACAAAGCGGCTCGTGCTGCACACGCCCGGCGCAAACGCCGCCGCCGGCCGCCGTTCCAGCAAAACGATGGGCCGCCGCGGGGAGGTGAGTTCGTCCGCTTCGAGGGGGGAAAGAAAGCAATATTCCCGCGCCTGCTCCTCGTCCGGAAACATGACGGCGAAAGGTTTCTGTTCACGGGCTTTGATACGCCGTGCGGTGCTGACCGCCTGTGGGTCAAAAGGGCTGCAGGCCAAATAATAGCCGCCCACCCCTTTCAACGCGATTACGCCGCCGCCGCGAATCACGTCGATTGCCGCGGCCACAGCGGCTGTTTTCATCAGGATGCCGGAAACCGCGGAAGGGGCCATATCATCGCCGCCGTTCACGGCAAAGATCGGCTGCGGCCCGCACGCGTGGCAGGAAATCGTCTGCGCGTGGTAACGCCGCGCGCCGGGGTTCGTATATTCCCCCTCGCAAAACGCGCACATCGCAAACGGGTCCATCGCGGTCGTATCCCGGTCGTAGGGCAGCCGTTCCATAATCGTATAGCGCGGTCCGCAGTTCGTACAGCTGATAAAAGGATGATGAAATCTCGGATTGCCCGGATCATGAAATTCCCGCGCGCAGTCGCCGCAGATGGCGATGTCGGCGGGGACGATGGCAATCTCATCCTCTGTCCGGCTGCTTGCTTCGATCGAGAAGTCGGAAAAGAGTACGGTCCCGATGACCTTCCGGTCTATCCGGTCAATGCGCGACATGAGCGGCTTCCCCGAAACAACGGCTTCGGCAAACCCGTCGATCCGCGCGGGGCTGTCCGTCACGATCATCTGCACCGCGCCGCCCATGTTGCGCACGCGGCCCTTCATGCCCATACGCGCCGCGATGCGGTACACAGTCGGGCGAAACCCAACGCCCTGCACAACGCCGCTGACCGTGATGACCTCTGTACATATTCCGTTATATATCCCGCCGCTCATTTCACCGACACATCCTTTCCGTTCGAGCCTGCTGAAATAATTATAATAATTATAGCATGCCCCTGCGATGGAATATCGCAAAACAGCGAGGGGCGATTCTTGTGAAATCGCCCCTCGCGTGACTGCTCAGACCCCTGCTAAAATACTGTCAGCCGTAGAGTGCCACGCGGCGAAGCCGCTGCATTCATGGCAGACATCCTACCATCAATTTGCTTCGCAAATTGGGTTAGGACTGTCATTCCCGCGAATGCGGGAATCCAGTGACGTATTTATCTCTGGATTCCCGGCTCGCTTCGCGCCCGGGAATGACAATGGGCAAGCAAGTCTGAGTAGTCACCCCCGCACTCCGCTGCATACCCCGCCGCTGTGTGCGGAGATTCAAGTCATTCTATATTACCATTCTTATTGCTGCGGACATTTCGCTTGGCCCGCGCCTTGCCCGCGCCCGCCTTGCCCGCCGCAAGCGCTATCGCCGCCCGCGCCGCATCCACTGCACCCGCTGCAGCCGCTGCACGGGGCACCGCGTTTCCTTGTGCGGTAAATGCTGCGAATCGCGAGCACGACACAAACAGCAATGAGCGCAGCGATGAGAATTGTCCAAACTGTTCCGTCCATTATTCTGTCCTTATTCCGCTGCCGCCGCTGCCGCCGCAAGCCGCTGTGTATTTTTCGCGTCGGCGCCGGCATAAGGCTTCTTGATGAAGAGCATGTAGACAATGACTAAGATGCAGAGGATCGCAAAGACCGTTCCGACCCCAAAGTGCCCGCTCGCGAGCATACCCATCTGGTAGATGATGAGAGCAACCACATAGGCGAATCCGCACTGGTAGCCGACCGCGAACCATGTCCATTTCGCGGACATCATCTCCCTGCGAATCGCGCCGATCGCCGCGAAGCAGGGCGCGCACAGCAGATTGAACGCGAGGAAAGCGTAGGCCGCCAAGGGCGTGAACGCGGCGGCCAATTGCGGCCAGTATTCCGCGCCGTCCTCCGCCACTTCGCCGAATCCGTACAGAACGCCGAAGGTGCCGACGATATTTTCCTTGGCAATAAGGCCCGTGACAGTCGCCACGGTCGCCCGCCAATCGCCCCAGCCGAGCGGGTCAAAGATGGGCGCGACTGCGCCGCCGATCGCGGCCAAGATGGAATCGGATGTTTCAGCCATGCGCAGCGAGAAATCAAAGCTGCTGAGAAACCAAATCACAATCGCTGCGATAAGGATGATCGTCCCCGCGCGCTTCACAAAGGCAAGGCCGCGGTCAAGCATCGTGCGCAGCACGCCCGGCGCGCCCGGCATATGGTAGGCCGGCAGTTCCATGACAAAAGGAGAAGGCTTGCCGGCGAATCCCCGCGTCTTTTTCAGCATGACGCCGGTAATCAAAATCGCCGCAATGCCGAGGAAGTAAGCGGAGGGCGCAATCCACATCGAACCGGGGAAAAGCGCGCCCGCGATGAGCGCGATGATGGGGAGCTTCGCGCCGCAAGGAATGAAAGTCGTCGTCATGACTGTCATCCTGCGATCATTATCGCTTTCAATCGTGCGTGACGCCATAATGCCCGGAACGCCGCAGCCTGTCCCGACAAGGATCGGAATGAAAGATTTGCCCGAAAGCCCGAAGCGCTTGAACACGCGGTCCAGAATGAACGCAATCCGCGCCATATAGCCGCAGTCCTCAAGGAAAGCGAGGCAAAGGAAAAGCACAAGCATTTGCGGCAGAAATCCGAGGACGGCCCCGACACCCGCAATAATGCCGTCGAGAATCAGCGCGTTCAGCCATTCCGCCGTGCCGAGAGAATCAAGCAGGCCGCCCACGGCGTTCGGCACAATATCCCCGAACAAGGAATCGTTGACCCAGTCGGTCATATAGCCGCCGATCGTGGAAATCGAGAGGAAGTAGACAAGGAACATAACGCCCGCGAAAATCGGCAGCGCCAGCACGCGGTTTGTTACAACACGGTCGATCTTGTCGGACGCCGAAAGCGTGTGCCGATTCTTCTTTTGCACGCATTCCCGCACCACGCCCGCGATGAAAAGATATCGTTCGTTCGTGATAATGCTCTCGCTGTCGTCGTCGTAACGATCCTCAAGAGCCCGGATAATTTCCTCAATGCGGGCCGCCGCGCCCGCGCCGAGCAGGGTGTCCGGATTTGCGGTCTGCTCCGCGTCGCGCTCAAATACCTTGATGGACGACCAGCGCAATTCCGTAGCCGTGAGCGGCGTTTCCCCCCGCTCCTTCCTGCGCTCGGATAAGAGAGAGCCGATTTCGGCAAGGGCGCCCTCCACATCTCCGGAAAAGATCGGCCGCGGCGAGAGAGGAGGTTTGCCGCTGCATGACAAAGCGGTTTCCGCGGCCTTTTCCAATCCGGTCCCCTTGAGCGCACTGGTCGGGACGACCGCGCAGCCCAGGGCTTCTCCCAATTGGCGTATATCGATCAAATCGCCGTTCTTGTTCACAATATCTATCATATTGAGCGCGATCACCACAGGAATGCCGAGCTCGGCAAGCTGCGTCGTCAGGTAAAGGTTGCGTTCAATATTCGTCGCGTCAACGATGTTGACAATGACATCCGGACGCTCTTTCACAAGGTAGTTGCGCGCGACAAGCTCTTCGGGGGAATAAGGCGAGAGGGAATAAATCCCGGGCAGATCCTGCACCGTCACGTCCCGCCGCCCTTTCAGCCGCCCCTCTTTTTTCTCGACCGTCACGCCCGGCCAGTTGCCCGTATGCTGCGTGCTGCCCGTCAGATCGTTGAACATCGTCGTTTTTCCGCTATTCGGATTGCCCGCGAGGGCGATAATTTTCGTCATTGCGCCACCTCGATCAACTTTGCGTCCTCTTTGCGCAGGCTGATTGCACTGCCCCTGACATGAATCTCAAGCGGATCCCCAAGCGGCGCGATTTTGTGAATAAAAATCTCCGCGCCCTTCGTTACCCCCATGTCCATGATCCGGCGCCGTACCGCGCCCTCCCCGTGTATTTTCGTAACAACGACCCTGTCGCCGCTCACGGCATTTTCGAGTGTGTTCACCTTTTTACCTCCTATCCTTTCCGCTCATTCTCCGCGATACCCGCTATACCATAATGCGCTGCGCCAACGTTTTGTCGAGCGCGACGCGTGTGCCTTTCACGCCGAGTATGAGGTTGCCCGCGACTTCCGAAATCACCGTGATGGTCGCTCCCGTCACAAACCCCATTTCCGCAAGGCGGCGAATCGTATGATCCCTGCCGCTGATTTTGTGAATCGTAAATTCCCCGTCCCCCGGACTCGCCATTGTGAGAGGCATCATCGATCTCCTTTCCTAAGTCAGTTCACGCCCTTAGCGGTTAGCTTTTGCTAACGCAATAATCAAAATTTTTTCGATGGAAGCCCGTTCTCATCTGCAACTAACCGAGCCCATCGAAGTGCCGACAATATATTAGCAATCGCTAACTAACGTTAGCATACGCTAACAATGTATCCCGTGTCAAGTATATTTTTGGTTTTCGGGCGCGGGCGCGGATGTTTGTTTTGGATGTTTGTTTTAACGGAGGTTTAATTCTCTTTCAATGAACGCGCCGCGCCGTTTTTTTATGATATTACTTGGCCGTTGATTAAAGAAAGGAGAATACGAAATGGAAACCGAACGGAAAAGACTCTTCAAATCCAATACCAACAAGGTGTTCGCGGGCGTATGCGGCGGGATTGGAGAATACTTTGGCATCGACCCCACGATCCTGCGCGTAATCTGGGTGATTCTCGTCCTCTGCTTCGGCACCGGACTTTTGGCCTACCTCATCGCGTGGTTCGTAATGCCGCGTCGCAATTTTGCGTGAACAAAATGATTTCCCGCAGACTGTCCGCATTTTTATGATCTCGCGCGCTCCATACAAGTGTTTTTGCAACAAGGCGATGTTATATGGCAACAAACAAAAAACCTTCAAAAATCGTTGCGTTGATTTTTTGCAATATTTCATATAAAATCATCAACAGAAAGGCTTGCAAAATGACAAAAGATTTCGATCATTACGATTTAAATTTCGTCATCCGCGTAGTGAAAAAATACTATGTTCAAGGAATGACGCAAGATCAGATTGCCAAGGAGGAATTCATCTCAAAATCCACGGTCAGCCGACTTTTGAAAAAGGCTGTGGACAACGGGCTTATTACCTTTCAGTTCAACTATCCAATCGAGCTAATCCGAAATCTCGAGAATGAGTTCAAGCAAATTTTTGATCTTGATGTCGTCAGAATAGCGCCAACCTTTGCGGAAGATATTGATACACGCATTAAAGAAACGTGTCGTATCGCGGCAGAAGACTTGATTGAAATTCTCGAAACAGAGGATACGCTAGGCATTGGTTGGGGGCTAACAATTGAAAAGCTGACCGATATAATCACGACAGAAATTGTCAGCCAAAAGAAGTGCAGAAAGGTGGTTATGATCGAAGGTTCTATTGCCGGTGAATCCGGATCGACAAGAACCGGGAGCCTTATCCGAAAGTTGGCAGAGTATTTTTCGGCTGAGGGATATTTGCTGCCGGGACCACTGCTCTATGACAGCAAAGAAACGGCAGATATCGTAAAAACGGATACTCATTTAAAGAATATACTGGATTATTCAAAAGCTGCCCGTATTGCGGTTTTTAGTGTTCGGCATGTATCACATGAATCTGTTCTCTACAAAGAAGGTGCATATAGCAAAGAAGACTATGAGAAGATTCTTGCGCAAGGAGCGGTGGGCGACATTCTTGGATACAGTTTTGATATGAACGGAAAATCGGTAGATCCGAATATCGACAATCGCGTAATCAGTATGAACTTGGATGAGTTGAAAAAGAAAAAATATCGCATGGGCATTGCGGTTGGGGATTTAAAAGCAAAATCGATCATTGGGGCGCTTCGCGGCAAATATGTAAATTATCTGTATACAGACAGCCTTACGGCAAAAGAAGTTCTTCGGCTGTTGAATATTACGCAAAATTAATAATAGAAATATATTTCTTCTCATCTCAAAAATTTCTTTTTCACTGCATTATTTTTCATATTTCCCCCTTTCTTCGGAATAGTTTTGACATTCTATGAAAACAGGTTTTATGATGAATGAAATGGTTTAAATCCTTTACGCAAGCAGAATTGTTGTTTTTACAAAAATGAGCGAGGACATTGCATGAAACCGATTGAATTAAGTGCAGATGCATTTCGAGAATATGGACAATTAATCCATGACCTTTCAGATGAGAAGCTGACTACAGATTTTTCGCATGTAAAATATTGGAAAAAAATAACAGAATTCAGTTTGCCCTCGGTTGTCAGCACGAGCTATCTGATTGGGCGAAAAAGGAATTTTGTTGTAACAGAAATGGAGAGACATTTCAATACAAACGAGGTCATCATCCCGCTGGATAACGATGCCATTTTGGTCGTTGCAAAGCCCGACGCCAAGACTGAATCCCCTGTGGATGTAACGGCGTTTTATCTGCGCAGATCACAAGGGGTTGTATTGCATCAGAACATCTGGCATGTGGTACCGTTTCCGATCAATGCCGATGAATCAGCATATTTTATCTTGTTTGCGAAAGGAACAGAGGAAAACGATCTGCATTTTCATGTGATGGGAAAAATATACCGCATAGAGGTTTAGCGAGAATCGCAAGGATCTATTTATGAATATTATTGTTTGCTGTAAGGTTGTACGAGATTTAGACGACGTGCCGGCGGCAGAGTGGTCGAGGGCTGAGGACAGTACTTTCGAAATTGATTATACAAGGAAAGTCTGGAATTTTTTCGATGAAGCGGCATTGGAGACAGCTCTTTGCATCAAAGACGAAACAGAAGGGCGAGGGAGCTCCTGTGATTTGACAGCATTGACGGTAGTCGGATCAAAGGAGCGAATAGATTCATTTCTTATTGATTTGTACGCCATTCAGTATGGAAAGATTGTAAAG
>JAITNA010000179.1 GCA_031290715.1 Eubacteriales Family XIII. Incertae Sedis bacterium
TCAAAAAATCATAGACTTCATTAATCGCGGCCATGTTGATTGCTCCTTTCGCATACAAAGATCCGTTTGATTTAATAATTAATAATATAGTAATACGCGAAGCCGCGGATGTAAATAGCCTGCATTGCCTCATAACAAACTCTCAAATTTGTGCTACAATAAAATGTATGGATTTTAGGAAGTGGCGGCGTGGTTATGAGCTACAGCTAATTATGGAAACTGCTTATTGATAAGAAGATGAAATAGAATATGGAAGAGGATACAAATACTTAGCCATCCTACTGGTGTTGCCGCGTCGCATTCATAGTCAGTAGGAAGATTGGAGAAATAAACATGGAGAATTTATCCGCTGTTGATTTATTTTGCGGCTGCGGCGGTATGTCCTTGGGGTTTCAAAACGCAGGGGTAGAAGTTTTAACCGCATATGACAACTGGGGACCTGCAATAAGCATTTACAGGGACAATTTTGATAATTTTTGCTAATAATTTTTGCTATTGCAATCGCTTTGCGGGTGTGCTACCATGATATGGCAATTAAGGTATGACTAAGAGAGTGGGCTTGCCCGCTCTTTCGTTTTTACCGCAGGGAGAACGGATGATGGGACTGGCGAATATCAGGAAGATTGTCGAAGAATTGATGGTTCCGCTGGAGGCGCAGGGCTTTGAACTCTGGAACGTCGAATACGGGAAGGACGGGAAGGATTTGCAGCTTCGCGTCTTTGCGGACAAGGCGGGCGGCATCAGCTTAGACGACTGCGAGGCCGTGAGCCGGCTGCTTTCGGCGCGCTTGGACGAGGACGATCCCATCAAGGAGCCGTACAGCCTTGTCGTCAGTTCCCCCGGCATGGATCGGCCGCTGCTCAAGGAGGAGCATTTCGCGCGCTATGCGGGCGAGCCCGTCGAGGTGTCGCTGTACAAGAGTTATGGCGGTTTGAAGAAGTTCACGGCCATTCTCGTGGAAAAGACGGCGGAAAGCCTTACGGCGGCGCCGATCGATCGGTTTTCATTACAGCCCATAGGGGATGCGCTTACGATTCCGTCGGAGTTGGTGAGCAAGGTGAATCTTTTGGTGGTATTTTGAAGCGGAAAGGATGCAAGAAGGAAAGGGAAATCTGATGAACAAGGAATTTATCGCAGCGCTGGAGGATCTCGAACGGGAAAAGAACATTCCGAAGGCTGAAATCTTAGACGCCGTGAGCAGGGCACTCATCTCGGCCTATAAGGGCAAAAACAGGACGAACGAAGAGAATGTGTATGTTGAGATCGATGAAACGGACGGTTCGATCGACGTCCTGCGCAGGAAAGAGGTCGTTGAGGTCGTCGAGGACCCCGATACGCAGGTTTCGCTTGCGGAGATGCGCGAATTCGATGAGGGCTTCGAGATCGGCGATGTGGCGGACTTTCCGTTTCCCGTGGAGGATTTCACGAGGATCGCGGCGCAAACAGCCAAGCAGGTGGTCGTTCAGGCAATCCGCGACGCGGAGCGCGGCATGGTATACCGCGAATACAAGGATCGGCAGGGTGAGATCGTTACCGGCACGATCCAACGGATGGGCAGCGGCACTGTGTATGTGACCATCGGCCGGACAGAGGGTGTCCTCCCGGTCAACGAGCAGGTCAGAAGCGAGCGCTATACGCCGAACAGCCGCATGAAGCTTTATATCGTGGAGGTTCGCGATTCCCAGAAAGGCCCTCAGATTTTCCTCTCGCGGACGCACCCCAATCTCGTCAAGAAGCTTTTTGAGCTGGAGGTCCCGGAAATCAAGGAAGGGATCGTGACCATCGAGAGCCTTGCCCGGGAAGCCGGCAGCCGCACAAAGATGGCGGTCAGATCCTCGGATGAGAGCGTGGATCCCGTCGGTTCCTGCGTCGGCAACCGCGGCAACCGCGTTCAGGCGGTCGTCGACGAATTGATGGATGAAAAGATCGACATTATCCCATGGACGGATGAGTTGGAGCATAATATCAAGAACGCGCTCTCTCCGGCCCAGGTCGAGAAGATCATATTCGATGAAGCGGAAAACAGGGCGACGGCGATCGTCCCCGATTTTCAGCTTTCCCTTGCGATCGGGAAAGAAGGGCAGAACGTCCGTCTTGCGGCGCGGCTCTGCGGCGTCAGGATCGATATCAAGAGCCACGCGCAGTATTATGCTGTCAGCGACGATCTCCTCGACATTTCCAATGCGGAATTGGATGAGGACGGGTATTACAATCCCGCCGATTTCTTGGACGACGACGCGGGCGAAACAGAAGCCCTATCTGAAAATGACGGCTCCGAGGAGGCGGCTATTGAAGAATAAGAAAGTTCCAATGAGAAGGTGTGTGGGGTGCATGACGTCATTCCCCAAGAACAGCCTTGTTCGCTTTGCCTGTTCGGGCGGCGGGTTCGCCCCCGATCCGACGGGCAAGATGAACGGCAGAGGCGTCTATCTATGCAGATCGCTGGACTGTTTTGACATGGCAATCAAGAAGAAAAGGCTGCGGTCGGCGTCGGGTACGCCGCTCGCGAAGGATGAAGCCGCCATGCTCAGAGAGGGTTATGAAAGGATGATCGTTCCGGAAACGGGACAGTCAGTCTTGGAGGTGAATGAATGAAAGTATCGGAACTGGCTGCGGAGCTGAAAAAGCAAAACAAGGACATTATCAACAAAGCCGTCGAGATCGGAATTGACGCGAAGGGTGCGACGAAAAATCTCAGCGCCGCGGAAGCGCAGCGGATTCGCGAGGGTTTTGACGAAAGCGCGCAGAAGGCACAGGAGGAGAAAAAGAGCAAACTCATGCCGCGGCGCGTGCCGAAGGCCGCCGTTGAAGCGGAGAAGAAAGCCGCGGAGGACGCGGCCGCCGCGGCCGAAGCGGAAAAGGTTCTCGCGGAAGAACGCGCGGCCGCCCCGCCGAAGCCGCCGGTACTTGCGGTCGCATGGAAAGCCGAGCAGGAAGAAGCCGCCGCTTTGTCCGCAATGGCCAAAGCGGAACAGGAAGCGGAACAGGTAAAAGCCGCTTTGGCGGAACCCGAGGGCCCGGCCGCGGAAACGGACGCGGAAACAAAGACCGGGGACGCCGCCGCGGAAAGCGCGGAGCTTCCGGGTACGAAAACGGAAACGGCCGTCGGGCCGACGGCGGGCGCTTCGGCCGCGGGAGAAGCCCCGGCGGCGGGCGGCGAAATCGTTTCGGAAATCTCCGCAACTTCCGGGGCCTCCGAAACCTATAGCACCTCCGCGCCCTCGGAAACCCCCGCAAATCCGGCGGGGAAACAAGCGGACGGCTCGAAGCCGGCGGCGGCGCCGGACGCGAGGACAGACCGGAACCGGACGCGCCCGGACAAGAAGCCGAAAACCGCGGGAACGCAATCCGGCGCGGCTTCCGGCACGCCGCGTGCATCCGGTACATCCGGCGCGGCGTGTCAGGCGGGTCAGACCGGTCAGGGCGGCGCCGGCGACGCCGCGAAGAAAGAGGATGGCGCCGCAAAAGGGAAGGCCAAGGATAAAGACAAGGACAAGAAAGCCCGAAAGGGCAAGGACGCCAAGCCGGGCGAAGCATTCCAGAACGGCGTCAAAAAGAAGGGCGTCCGCGGCGGCACGAAAGCGGCGCCGGGAGATGATTTCAAAGGCTCAAAGAAGAGCCCTATTATTGAAGAAAATTCTTTGGAAAAACGTCCGGTTCGCGCCAAGCCCCGGCCCAAGCAGCAGCCGAGGGTCGTGACGGAAAAGGTGATTCGCCTTGAGGATTTGGCCCCCGGGACGTTCATTGTCAATGTGCCGATCACGGTGGCGGGCCTTTCGGAACAGATCGAACGCTCAACCTCCGAGTTGATCATGGCGCTTATGCAGATGGGTATCATGTCCAATATCAACCAAAATCTCGATGAGGAAAACGTGCAGCTCCTTGCGGCCGAACTCGATGTCCCGATTGTAATCGGGCGGGATGAGGGCGAAATCATCGAGGACGGTATCGAAAATTTCGAGGATGAGGATGAGGATTTGTCGCCGCGGCCGCCGATCATCACGGTCATGGGACACGTCGACCACGGAAAGACATCTTTGCTCGACGCGATCCGCTCAACGAATGTGACGGATAAGGAAGCGGGCGGGATCACACAGCACATCGGCGCTTCCGAGGTCGTCACCGAGGGCGGGCAGCGGATCGTATTCCTCGATACCCCCGGACATGAAGCGTTCACGGCTATGCGTGCGCGCGGCGCGCATGTGACGGACATCGCGGTTCTCGTGGTCGCGGCGGACGACGGTGTTATGCCGCAGACGATCGAGTCAATCAGCCACGCAAAGGCGGCGGGCGTTCCCATTATTGTAGCGATCAATAAGATGGACAAGGAGGGCGCAAACCCGGATCTTGTCAAGAAAGAGCTTTCTGACAACGGCGTACTCGTGGAGGAATGGGGCGGCGATGTGATTTCCGTGCCGGTCAGCGCCAAAACGGGGGAGGGCGTCACGAATCTTCTGGAAATGATTCTGCTTCAAGCCGAGGTCCTCGAACTGCGCGCAAATTCGAAGCGCTTGGCGCTCGGTACGGTGATTGAAGCGCGGCTCGACAAATCCAAGGGGCCGCTTGCCACATTGCTGGTTTTGAACGGCATACTCACGAGCCGGATGAGCATCGTCGCAGGGACGACGAGCGCAAAAATCCGTACGATGACGGACTTCAAGGGCAAGCCGATCAAGAAAGCGGGGCCTGCGACCGCTGTGGAAATCACGGGCTTCGCCGAAGTGCCGCAGGCCGGGGACGAGTTCCACGCGCTGATGGACGACAAGCTCGCGCGTGAGATCGCGGAAACCCGGCGCGTCCGGCAACGCGAACAGGTCATGGCGAGGACGAGCGGCACGAGCCTTGAAAACCTGTTTGCGAAGATTCGCGAGGGCGAGATCAAGGAACTGAATGTCATCATCAAAGCGGATGTTATGGGTTCTGTCGGGGCGATCGCGACATCGCTGGAGAAGATCGATGTCGAAGGCGTCAAGGTCAGCATTATTCATCGCGGCGTCGGGACGGTCACGGAGTCCGACGTCATGCTTGCGAGTACGTCGGGCGCGATTATTCTGGCGTTCAACGTGCGGCCCAATTCCTCCGTGACATCGCAGGCGGAGCGTGAAAACGTTGAAATCCGCACATACCGCGTTATTTACGATGTTATCGACGAGGTCGAAGCGGCGCTGAAAGGCATGCTGGACCCCGTGTACCGCGAGGTGGTGCTCGGCAAGGCAGAGATTCGCGAAACGTTCAAACTGCCGGGCGGCAGCGTGATCGGCGGCGCCTATGTTACAGAAGGCAGGATTCTGCGCAATGCGGAGGTTCGGCTTGTGCGCGACGGCATCGTGACCCACGAGGGGTCCATCTCCTCGCTGCGGCGTTTCAAGGATGATGTGCGCGAGGTGGCGACCGGATACGAATGCGGCATCGGCATTGCAAACTACAACGATATCAAGGCCGGCGACGAGGTCGAAGCTTTCAAGATGGAAGAGATCGAAAGGGATTGACAGGCAAGAAATGAGAAAAAAGCACAGAGGCGAACGTCTTGGCGAGGAGATTCGCCGCATACTCAGCGAGCTGCTGCTTCGGCAGCTCAAGGATCCCGCGTTTGACGGGATGATCAGCATTTCACACGTCAAGGCGGCCGACGACGGCAGCTTTGCGACGGTATACTTCACGAGCCTCGGCACGGACGCGGAGGAGGTCGTGGAAGGGTTTGAGAAAGCGAAGGGGCTGATCCGAAGCGAGGTCGGCAGGCGGCTTGCGCTTCGCCGAACGCCGGATTTCCGCTTTGTTCCGGACACGGCCGAGGATTACGCGCGTCACATCGACGAATTGATACAGGATCTGGGCATCCCTTCCGGGGACGAAGCGGCTGAGCCCGCGGGGGAGCTGACGACCATTGAGGGCGCCGCCGCCGTTCTGGACGCCTACGACCGCGTCTTCGCGTTCACGCATATCCATATGGACGGAGATACGCTCGGCGCCGCGGTCGCCCTCGCTTTGACGCTGCGCGAGATCGGCAAGGAAGCCTGGGTCGTGGCCGGGGAGAAACCGCCGCGCACCATCGCTTTCATCGATTATGGTTGCGTCATAGACGGTGTGCGCGCGCTCGAGATCGCGGCCGGCGACGAGCGGCCGTATCTTGCGGTCGCGGTAGACTACGATGATATCTCGCGCCTTGAAGGGCGGGAAGCTTTGTTTGAGGGCGCCGCGGAAACGCTCCTCTTCGATCATCATGTCACCTCGCGGCCGTCGTGCGTCTACAACTGCATCGACGCCGCGGCATCGGCGACCGCCGAGATCGTGTATCAGTGCATCGAATCGGCGGCGCTGCCGATGAACGAGGATATCGCGACGGCGCTGTACGTCGGGATTGTGACGGATACCGGCAAGTTCCAGTACTCGAACACAACGCCGGCCACACACCGGATCGCGGCGGCGCTCATGGAAGCGGGTGCGGATGCCGCGGATGTATATTCGAGAATCTATCAGAGCATTAAGCCCGAAAAGCTTTTTGTGGAACGCGAGATGCTGAATACGCTCGAGTTGTTCGCGGACGGGCGGGCGGCCCTGTCCTTTGTGACGCAGGGAATGCTTGCCAATGTGGAAACGGGGGACGACGAAACGGACGGAATGAGCGAGAAGCTGCGCAGCATTCTCGGTGTTGAGGTATCCGTATTTTTAAAGGAGCGCCCGGACGGCAAGGTGAAGGCGTCGCTGCGTTCCAAAAGTTATTACGATGTGTCGGCGCTGGCTGCGGATTTCGGCGGCGGCGGCCATATCCGCGCGGCGGGCTTCACGTCGGACCTTCCGATGGATGAGGTCGTCGTCACGGTCAAAGAGAAGCTTGCGGCGGCGCTGCAGACGCGGGAATGAACGGAATCCTCATCGTCAACAAGCCGCAGGGCCTGACCTCCCACGATGTAATATCTTTCTTTCGCCGCAAGACCGGTGTGAAGCGGATCGGGCATTCCGGCACGCTCGATCCGATGGCGACCGGCGTCCTGCCCGTATTCATCGGCAAGGCGACGCGTATCATCCCGTTCGCATCGATGGGGGACGCCAACGCGGCGAAAGCCTATCGGTGTACGATGCAGCTCGGCATCGAAACGGACACGCAGGATATTTGGGGCGAATCCCTGCATACATTTCAAGGAAGCTTTCCCCCGGAGGATGAGGTGGCGCGCGTCTTAGCCGGCTTTCAGGGGCCGGGGACGCAAATCCCGCCGATGTATTCGGCGGTCAAGATCGGCGGCCGCAAGCTCTACGAATACGCGCGAAAGGGGCAGGAGGTCCCGCCGGATGCGATCCGGCCGCGCCAGATTTACATAAATAATATTTATGTAAACAGATATGACCGCGGGGCTGGCTCGGTTGTGTTTGACGTGGAAAGCTCGAAAGGGGTCTATATCCGGACGATCTGCGCCGACGCGGGCAAGCTGCTTGGCTGCGGGGCCGTGATGTCCGGTCTTGTCCGCACGAAGAGCGACGGATTTTTGATTGAAAACAGTGTGGCGTTGGACACGCTGCGCCCGGAGGACGCCGCGCTGCCAAAGCTCCTGCCGCTTGACGCGCCGCTTGCGTGGATGCCGGCGGCCCTGCTTGACGAAACAGCGGCGCGGGCCTTCGCGAACGGGATTTCCGCGGCGGCGCCCGCCGAAGCCGAAGCCGAAGTCGAATACGAAGCCGAATACGGCGCGGAGCGGGATTTGCCGCGCGGGTACGGGCCGAACCACAGTATGGCGAATCACCAAAAGCAAGCCAAGGATTTGCTGCGTGTGTACGGGCCGGGCGGTTTCGTCGGGATCGGAACCGTTTGCGCGAAACAAATCAAGCCGTACAGAGTGTTTAAATTGCGATAAAGGAAACTCGGAATTACCTCCTGAAACTCGGGCATATCATCTTGCTCTGCGCCGCCATCCTGATTTTTTCGCTCTCCGGGAATTTTGCCCTGCTGCTGTTTTTGACCGTTTTCATCGGCTACGGCGTCGCGCTCGGCCAGGTGGCGCTTCTCGGCTATATCGCGCAGCGCTACCACGCCTCGGCGCTCAGTTGGGTTCAGGCCTGTTTCAGTCTTGGCGGGATGATCGCGCCGTTTTTTGTGTCCTATGCGATCAGCGCGCATGGCACATGGCGCTTCGGATATCATGATGTATTTTCACGGGGCCGATCTACCCCGGCCTTCTTTACGAAGCGCCGTCCGTCGTCGGCGCGAAATATACGCAGGGCATTATCGGCTTGCAAAACGCCGCGGCGAACATCGGCGCGATCATCATCCCGATGTTGGTCGGCCTCGTCTGCGGGCGTATCGGTTTTGAATGGTTCCCGTGTTTCCTGCTTGCGCTGCTCTTATGCTCCATCGCCCTGAAAGCGGCGCTGGATATCCGCAGAAGGCGGTATCCGCCTGTAGTTATAGATGGCGACGCGTAGATTCCATTACCGATAGGTGGCATAGCGTAGATTCCATTACCGACAGATGGCAAAGCATAGATTCCATTACAAATAGAATATTACATCGAAAAGAAGGCTTCCGCGTCG
>JAITNA010000242.1 GCA_031290715.1 Eubacteriales Family XIII. Incertae Sedis bacterium
CCTGAAAATGAAATGACCGTTTTCCGAATTTTCGATAAAGTCGATGTTTCCGTTCTGGAAAACCAGATTTTAACAAACTGATTATTATCGGTCGGGTAACTATCACCGGACGTACAAGCATAGATCATTCAAAACACAGGCGTCGCATTCGGGTTTGCGCGCGTGACAAACCTTTCGCCCATGCCAGATCATATAATGGTGGGAATCGGAGAGCTTTCCCTTCGGGATACACTTCACGAGCGCCGTTTCCGTTTTTTCGGGCGTATTTTCATGGCAGAGCCCAATGCGGTTGGCGACGCGGAAAACATGCGTATCGACCGGCATCCGCTCCTCGCCGAATCCGAATGCCAAAACGACATTAGCGGACTTGCGCCCGACGCCGGGCAGCGACGTCAGCTTGTCGAAATCCTGCGGCACCTCGCCGCCGAAATCGTCGAGCAGTTTACGCGCAAGCCTGACGATGTTGGCCGACTTCGTGCGGTAGAGCCCAATCGTCCGGATCACCTCGGCGACCTCCGTGTCATTCGCGGCGGCAAGGGCGGGCGGGTCCGGCCAGCGCCCGAACAACTCGGGCGTCACCTTGTTGACGCTGACATCCGTAGTCTGCGCGGACAACACAACGGAAATAAGCAGTTCCCAAATACTCTGAAACGAAAGCCCGCTTTTCACATCAGGATAAGCTATCGTCAAACGCCCGACCACCGCAGCCGCCTCACCCCGCGTCAAAATCTTTTTCATATTCTTACCTCACCGCCGCGCGCAGCGCAGCAACAAATGCCCCCACCGCTTCCTCGCTGTTCCGTCCGTGCTCGGCGATAATGCGCACAATGGCGCTGCCGACGATGACGCCATCCGAGATCGCCGCCATCTTCTCAGCCTGTTCGGGCGCAGAAACCCCAAATCCGATCGCGCAGGGAATATCCCTCGTTTTTTTCACCTCCGCGATAATCTCCCCGATCTCCGTCCCGATGTCCTGCCGCACACCCGTGACGCCAAGGCTCGAAACGCAATAAAGAAACCCCTCCGCGTCCGCGGCGATCCGCTCTGCCCGCGCGCGCGAGGTCGGCGTAATCATCGAGATCAACTCTATCTTGGACGCCCCCCGCCGCGAAAGAAATTCTGCCCGCTCCTCATAAGGCATATCCGGAATGATTACCCCGTCGATCCCGCACAGGGCGCACTGCTCCGCGAACCCCTCAATGCCGTATTTGTAGACCGGATTGAGATAAGTCATGAACAAAAGCGGGATGTCCGTTTTTTGCCGCACATTTTTTACAAGGCTGAAAAGCCCGTCAATCGTCGTACCCGACGCAAGCGCCCGCTCATCAGCGGCCTGAATGATCGGCCCCTCCGCGATGGGGTCGGAGAACGGAATCCCGATTTCAACGAGATCGGCGCCCTCCCGCGCCATCGCGCAAATCAGCTTTTCCGTCGTTTCCAAATCCGGGTCGCCGCCCGTCAAAAAAGCGATCAACGCCTTGTGGTCTTTTGTGAACGCATCCGTGATTCTGCTCATCGTTTATCTCCCGTATACCCCGGCATATCCCATCCCGATAGGCCATCCGTCAAAAAACCGTCCGGCTCACTCCTCGATCTCAATACCCTTGTACCGCGCGATCGCCGCCACATCCTTGTCGCCCCGCCCGGACAGCGTGATCACAATCGTCTGCTCCTTCTCCATCCGCGGCGCGATCTTCATTACATGCGCCACCGCGTGCGCGCTTTCGATCGCGGGGATAATCCCCTCTGTGCGGGAGAGATATTCAAATCCCGCCACCGCTTCATCGTCCGTCACCGGCACGTACTCCGCGCGGCCTATGCTGTGCAGCCAAGCGTGTTCCGGGCCGATCCCCGGATAGTCGAGCCCCGCGCTGATCGAGTAGACCGGCGCGATCTGCCCCTGTTCATCTTGGCAAAACAAAGACTTCATCCCGTGGAAAATGCCCTCCGAACCCGTCGCGACCGTAGCCGCCGTCCGCGGGGTATCCGCCCCCTCGCCCGCCGCTTCACAGCCGACAAGCCGCACAGACTCGTCCCCGATAAAATCATAAAACGTCCCGATGGCGTTACTGCCGCCGCCCACGCAGGCGACGGCCATATCGGGCAGCCGTCCCGTCCGCTCTATCATTTGCGCCTTGATTTCCCGCCCGATAACCGCCTGAAAATCCCGCACGATCGTTGGGAAAGGGTGCGGCCCCATGACGGAGCCGAGCACGTAGTGCGTATCGGCCATGCGGCTCACCCACTCGCGCATCGCGGCATTGACCGCGTCTTTCAGCGTCGCCGTTCCCGTCGTGACCGCGTTGACCTTCGCGCCGAGCAGCTCCATGCGGAAAACATTGAGCGCCTGCCGCTCCGTGTCCTCCCGGCCCATGTAGATTTCGCATTCCATATCCATGAGGGCCGCCGCCGTTGCCGCCGCCACGCCATGCTGGCCCGCGCCCGTTTCCGCAATAATGCGCGTCTTGCCCATCTTTTTCGCAAGCAGCGCCTGCCCAAGCACATTATTGATTTTGTGTGAGCCCGTGTGGTTCAGGTCCTCGCGCTTCAGAAATATCCGCGGCCCGCCGAGGTCCTTCGACATCTTCTCCGCTTCATAAAGCAAGGACGGCCGTCCCGCGTAGTTCGTGAGCAAAGCGTCAAGCTCGCGCACAAACCGCGGATCATCCTTGTACCTTTCATACGCCGCTTCCAATTCAAGCACAGCCGTCATGAGCGTTTCAGGAATGAACCGCCCGCCGTATTCCCCAAATCTGTCTTTCGTCATAAGCCCATCCTTATCATCGATCCGAAATCAATCCATCCGACTCCCGCACCGCGCGCACCAACTCCAAAATCTTCTCGCGGTCCTTGACCCCGTCCGTTTCCGCGCCGCTGCTGATATCCGCCGCGTACGGCGCGTACGACGCGATCGCTTCCTTTATATTATACACACTCAAGCCCCCCGCGAGAAAAAACGCTTTGCCCATATCGGGGATCGCCCGCCAATCGAAAACCTCGCCCGTTCCGGCCCCGCTGTCGAAAAGCAGAAAATCCGCCGCGCTCTCCGCTTCCCGCAGAACCGCGGCCGGCGGTTTCGGCGTCCCGTCCGGCGCACACATGACAATCGCCTTGATCACAGGGACACGCACACGCGCCTTCACCTCGCGCACAAACGCTTCGTTCTCCCGCCCATGCAGCTGAACAGCGCCAACGACCCCATCCTCCGCCAAAGAAGCAATCAACGCCGCGTCCGTGTCCGCAAAAACCCCGACCGGCACAATGCGCGAATCCAATCCCGCCCGCAGCGCCCGCGCCCGCGCCGGCGTCACATACCGCCGGCTCCGCTCCGCAAACACAAAGCCCGCATAGTCAGGCAGCGCCGCGTTCACATATTCAACATCCTCAGCCCGAAAAAGCCCGCAGATTTTAATTTTGATCCTCGCCATGAATAGATTATACCACGACTGAGCAGACAGCGCTCTTTCAATAAATACGCCGGATCGGGAAGTTTTCGGCTTCCAAGGCTTTGAGGATCCGCGCGATGTGCTCGTGTCCGTTGGTTTCTACCGTGACCTCAAGGGCAACGCGGCCCGAATAACGGTCGATCGCCTTGAACTGATCGTGGTCAAGCTCGATGACATTAGCCCCCTCGCGGGCAAGCAGGCTCGCCACAGCGACGAGTTGGCCCGGCTTATCGGGGAGCTCGACGGAAAAACACATGATTCGTCCGCGGCTGATCATGCCCTGATTGACGACGGAACTCACGGTCACCGTATCGATATTACCGCCGCTGACAAGGCAGACAATCTTGCGGTCGGCCCGCGCCCTTTGGCGGATCGCGGCGAGCGAAACAACGCCGGCGGCCTCCGTAACAAGCTTGTGCTTTTCCATCATGAGCAGGATATTCTCCATGATGTCCTTCTCGCTGACCGTGACGATCTCGTCCAAATATTTCTTGATAATGGCAAACGTAAGGTCGCCGGGCTGTTTGACCGCGACGCCCTCCGCACAGGTGTAGATGTTGTCCTGACGCTTGACGCGGCCCTTCTCCAACGACACCTTGACCGCGGGCGAGCCCTCGGGGATCACGCCGATAATCTTGACATTCGGGTTGGCCGCTTTGACGAACAGCAGAATGCCGGCAATGAGCCCGCCGCCGCCGATCGGAACGATGATCTCGTCCGTGTCCGGCAGTTCCTCAAGGATTTCGAGCCCCAACGTCCCCTGCCCGCAAATCACGCGGTAATCGTCGAAAGGGTGGATAAAAGTCAAATCGTTTTGCTCGGCCAATTCCACGGCCTTTGAAAAACTCTCGTCATAGACATCGCCATGAAGTATCACATCCGCGCCGTAAGCCTTCGTCGCATCGACCTTGAGTAATGGCGTGATGTTCGGCATGACGATGGTGGCGGGCGCCTTGTGCCGATTCGCGGAAAACGCGACGCCCTGCGCGTGATTGCCCGCCGATGCCGAGATAATGCCCTTTTTCAGTTCTTTGTCGTCAAGCAAAGCGATCTTGTTGTAAGCGCCGCGAATCTTGAACGAGCCCGTGACCTGCAAATTCTCCGGTTTGAGATAGACGTCCGCGCCGTACTCCGCGCTATAGAAATCGCTCCTGATGAGCGGCGTAGGTTTGATCACGCCGTTCAGCCGCGCCGCCGCCGCAAAAATCTCCGCGTGATGATCCTGCTTCAAATAGTATTTAACTTCATTACTGTCCATACCAAAACCTCCCTGCTTCCTATTTTGATTCGGCAACGATTTCCCCGACAAAACTAAAGGTATTTACGCCAACGATGCGTACCGGGACGATGGCGCCCGCGAGTTCCCGCGGGGCTTTGACGTTGA
>JAITNA010000166.1 GCA_031290715.1 Eubacteriales Family XIII. Incertae Sedis bacterium
AGCAAAGAGGACTCTGAAATTGTCCAGAATCTGTTCGAGCGCCGCTTCGGTGCGCACATCCTGAGCGCGCCAAAATTCAACCACATCTTCGTATATCATTCTTCGCCCATCGCCGCGCGCCGCGCGTCATTATCATCATTACACATATCCATTCTTGATTCATTATAGCATACAAAATAGCATACAAATCTTCAAGGCTTCCTGTCCGCGGCAAAAGAATAAATAGACACAAAAGACGCGGTTAGATTTGGGTTAGATTGCTGTGGTATTTGTTATTTGCGGCATTGCTATTGTTCGTTTGCTTGTGCGATAGCAATATAGTAACAATATAGGTTCATTACAGTTTTGTGGGGTAGGGTTTAGGAAGTGATTGGAAATAAACTTTCTTATGAAGTACTTGAAAATGTCATTTCATGCGGGCGATGTGAACGGCGCTTGGGCGTCCGGGAGAGTGTATGGGTATTCGGATTTTGGTGGTTGAGGACGACGTGCATATCTGTGATATGGTGGCGAAGTTTTTGAGGAAAGAGGGTTACGAGGCCGAGATTTGCTCAAACGGCGAAGTGGCTTTGGGGCGGATTTATGAACAGCGGTATGATTTGATTGTGCTCGATATCATGCTGCCGGGTTTGAGCGGGCAGGACATTTTGAAAGAACTGCGGAATGTCTATGATACGCCGGTGCTCATGATTACGGCGCTTTCGGACGACGAGAATCAGCTGCGCGCGTTTGAGCGGGAAGCGGACGACTATGTGACGAAACCCTTTTCCATGCAAATTCTGATGAAGCGGGCCGAGGCGCTGCTTCGGCGCAGCGGGGCGCTCAAAGCGGAAATCAAGGCCGGCCGCTTGTTATTATTCCCGGAAACGTATCAGGCCCACTATGGCGGGGCGGATATTTCATTGACGCCGAAGGAGTTTGAGATTCTCAAATTGCTTGCGATGAACAGGCAGCGGATCATCACGCACGAAACGCTTTTGATCCGGATTTGGGGCTACGATTTCGACGGGAACGAGGGGATCATTCACGCCAGTATGAAGAAGCTTCGCGACAAGCTGCCGAAGGATTTGATTCGGACCGTGAAGGGCGTCGGATATGTACTGGAGGTTTCGGATGAGGAGTAGGCCGCTCGGTATATTCGGGAAGATGTTTTTGTATACGGCGATCATTTTGGTGATGGTCATTGCGGTCATGTTCATCTTCTTTTCGGACCAGATCAGGGCTGTGGTTTCGGTCACGCAGCAGCGGCAGCAGGCGGCGGCCTTTCAGCCGCTTCTTTCGGAGCTGCCGGGGAAAACGGAGGAGGAGCTCATCGCGTTTGTCGAAGAGTTTCACGCGAAAAACGCGTCTTTTGATTTTTGCATTGAAACCGCGGATGGGCGTATCTTGTATCAGACGGAGAATTTCAAAATGCCGGAGGGCGAGCCGAAGGCATTACCGGGGATTCAGACGGTGGGGACCGCCCCGAAGGGCGCTTTGATCGGCGCTGAAAATATTGTGAGCGGCGCCGAGATCGGCGGCGAACATTTTTTGACGAACGGCGGGCACGCGATCTTTTTGACCTTGGCCGGGGACGGCCTGAAACTCTATGTCACGGAATCCCTGTCCGGCGCGGCGATTTACAATGAATTTTTCGGGAATCTGCTCTTGGCCTTTGTCCTCATTTTTCTCATCGGGCTTTTTGCGGCGGTGATGTTTGCGCGGCAGATCGCAAGGCCGATCAAGCAAATCGCTTTTGAAACGCAAAAGATGTCCCGGCTGGAGCCTGTTTCCGCGCCACGCTTCCGCAGGGACGAGATCGGGCGGCTTGGGGAGGATGTATACGCGATGTACCGCAATCTGATTTCGACGATCCGGCGGCTTGAAACGGAGATCGCGCGGGAGAAAAAGATGGAGGAGAATCAGCGTTATTTCTTCTCGGCGGCTTCCCATGAACTCAAAACGCCGATCGCGGGGGCGGGGGTAATCTTAGAGGGCATGATCGAGCATGTAATCGAGCCGGAGGAATATCCCGGATATTTGCGCGCGTGCAGGAAGCTGATGGACGATCAGAACAAATTGGTGTCTGAGATTTTGGAAATCGTGAAGCTGAACGACGAGATGACCATACAGAGAAGGAAGCGGCTGCGGCTGCGCGAATGCGCGGTCGCAGCGCTTGGGGCGTGTCTGCCGATCGCGGCGTCGCGGGAGCAGCATATTGAAATCGGGATTGACGAAAGCATCCGCTGCACGGCGGACGCCAAGCTGCTTGGAAAGGCTTTGTCGAATGTCGTCCTCAACGCGGTGCAAAATTCACCGAGGGGCGCGGCGATTCGCGTGTATACGGAGCAGGGGGAATCGGCGCGGGCCGGCGCGGGCGGGTGCCGGCTTTGCGTGCTGAACGGGGGCGCGCGGATTGCCGAGGATTTGCTGCCGGGGCTTTTCGAGCCGTTCTTTCGCGCGGACGCGGCCCGGACGCACGAGCAGGGGCACAGCGGGCTCGGCTTGACCATCGTGAAGAAAACACTGGATTTGATGGACGTTCCGTTTGCGCTGGAGAATACGGGGGACGGCGTGTTGTTTTGGATGGAGTTGCCGGGTGTCTATTCAGTGGTGCAGCAAAACCTTGTCATTCCCGCGAATGCGGGAATCCAGTGACATATTTATCACTGGATTCTCGGGATCCACCGCAAGCGGCGGCCCCAAGAATGACAACATTTTAGCAGGGGTCTGAATAGACAC
>JAITNA010000007.1 GCA_031290715.1 Eubacteriales Family XIII. Incertae Sedis bacterium
AGCGGCGCACTGCCAACGCGAAAGCCATATCGTTTATGAAAAAGCTGTCTGATTCGCAAGATGGCTATGTTTTGTTGTCACAAGCGCCGCAGATGACACAATCGGTTTCGTAATAGACAGGCGGGTCAAAATCGGCAAAAACGTGTCATATCGCCAAATATTACTTGGCAAAAATGTGCGTAAATATGGTATATTTTGCGGAAATTATGTGTGAAATCCCTGATTTTCAACGATTATCGTGTTGCCGAGCCGCCGCAAAAAAGCGCAGTTTTCTTATATTATTCGTGTTATTCGCGCCGACATTAAGAATACCGTAAGAATACACCGCGCGAATTCATGCGTTATCTCGCCGCGTTAAATGGAATAACAAATCCCGAAGATGAGATTGAGGAGCTGCTGTCCCTCGTTTCGCTGTCGGACGCCGCCGGAAAAAAGATGAAGCAGTTCTCGGGCGGGATGGTGCAGCGCGTCGGCATCGCACAGGCGTTGGACGGCGATACAGAGGGAGCGCCGCCGGGGCTTGAAGAGGTATTCCTGTACCGTTACGCGGACGAAATACAGCGCGGAATACACGGAGAAAATCTCATCGCTTGCGCCGCCCGAGGATCCGTATCTGAAAAACCTTCACCTGGCGATGGTCGACGCCGCGAAAGGGTATTTTGATACCTTTGAGGATGTTACGATTCTATTTGCAATCGTCTACGGCATATCGTACGGCGTGTGCTTTGCCGTGAACGATTTTTCCATGGTCTGGGGGCAGAATGTGTCGGCCATGCAGCACTATTTTCCGACGATGGGCGGGCTCATCCCTTTCGTGACGTGGGATACCATGACGGTGGGCGGGTATTTCCGCGGCATGGCGGGCGCCGCGTTTTTGAACTGCCTTGTCTGCGCGGTGTTCGCCCTGCCCTTCGCCCTGTTCTGCAAGAACGTCTATGCCGCGTTCTGCGGGGCGGCGGGCTTTGTGTTCCTGCACTTGACCGCGATCATAGCTTTATCTGACTATTCGGTCGACTGGGCGCTGCTTTTTGCGCCGCCGCTCGGACAGGCCTTCACGGTGGATCACTGGTTCACGGACGGGGGAAATACCGCCGTGCCGCCGCCGCGCTGACCGCGCTGTACGCCTTGTTCTTCATGCCGATGGCTTCGATGCACCTCACGAATTTCCATGTGCCCGTCGACGAGGTGCGCGCGGGGGCGGACCTCATCGCGCTGTACGGGGAAATCTACAGCATTCAGCCGGAGTGGATCGGGCGGTCTTGCCGTACTCCTGTTTGAAGTAAGGAAAGTATTTCAACGCCGCAGTCTTGATAATGGAAACTCATTCGATATGCGAAGAAATATGCGAATAATTTTTTTATTCGGCATTTCTCTTTCGGGCTGACAAGTAAAACAGTATAAAGATGATCACTGATACCGCAAGCCTTACGAAATGATGGACGATATTGTTTTCCCCGAGGTAATAACCATTCGCAACGGCGCAAATATGAAGGAGAATAAGCGGTAATAGGACTAAATATGTTTTCCGATTCAACGTTTTTATATTGAGGATAATTAAAAATACGGCCGCCGCTCCCATAAGGAGAGATAGCCAAAACGGAACGATATTTCCGGCCGCCGCAGCAACGGCTGCGACAAGCGTAAACGCTCCGTACAAAATACAGATGATCCATCGAATTATATTCGTTTTCATAATATTCTCCCTCCTCACGGAGCTGCTATAAAATAACCTATGATTTTGCTTGTCTTTTTTCCTGACAGTTCCCTACTCCCTGTCCTTTTGAAATTCGAGAATGTCGCCCGGCTGACACTCCAATACATCACAGATTGCGTTCAGCGTGGAAAAGCGGATCGCGCTGATTTTGCCCGTTTTGATATTGGATAGATTGACATTCGCTATGCCGACCCGTTCCGCCAATTCATTCAAAGATATTTTTCTGTCCGCCATCATTCTGTCCAATCTTAAAATTATCGCCATTTCCCCGCACTCCTACAATGTTTCATCATCTTTGCGCTGAAGCTCGCATCCATAGTCGAAAATAACCGCAAAACAAAAGCATATCCCCGCGATAATAATTGTCATAAGGAATCCGGCTGAAAACATGGCGGCAAAAATCAATACAATTGAGATGTGTTTCATTTTCCTTGAAATCACGGGGACAAACGGGCTGTGGCTTAGCTGTATGGTCTTAAATATGAATCCTGCCATGAACAAAGCCCGGAGGATAAACGCTTGTTGAATCAGAACCATAAGCAACTGAATGGTCAGATTTTCCGGCAAGGGGCTGCTCAAATCCGCAGACGGACTGAGAATTTTCAGACTGTACTCAAGAATCGGCGCCCCGCCAATACTCAAAAAATTATCTGCGGCAGGGAGTAAAGGCCAGAGCAGCCCTATCACCTCAATCACCATCGCAATGAAACAAAGGATTTTCAGCACAGTCAGTAAGGTCACAATACGTTTGCTTGCCGTTTGAATTTTGGTACTCATAGCAGAACTCCTTCCGTTGACGATTTTTGCACTTTTTTTATAATAACAGAAAATATAATGCTTGTCAACAATATTTTAATGAATAACATTAAAAAAATAATCTTTAATATAAAATAATGCGAATAAGTTCAACCTCACGGATTTTTCTGTGCTGTTTGCATAGACTTTTTCGCCGAGGAAATACATTGTCGAGTATTTTGTGATATATCATAAGTATTTATCGCTTTTCTTATAATGTTTCACGAATAGTTTTAGACGCATCCATGGACATAATTCATTTAAATTTCAATATTATTGTGATATATCACAAATTATAATAAATTTTATTGTTTACATTCACTAAAAAATATGCTAAAACAAATTCAGAAACAATCGCGCGATATGGAATTCGTTCAGGCGAAACAGATGGCGGCGCGAATCCGCGAATCGAAGAAATTGAGAAAGGAGTTTGGAAGATGAAAAAGAAAAATGGAGTTCGGCTCATGGTAGCATTGCTGCTGGTTTTCATGATGGCGGCGACGGCATGCAACGGCGGCGGCAGCGGCGGGTCCGGCGACAGCGGCAAAAGTACATCATCCGGAGCGATCAAAATCGGCATCCTCAATCCGACGACAGGCGCGCTCGCAGGATTCGGCGAAGGCACGCCGTGGACGGAAAATCTCATTGTCGATTATGTCAACAACGAACTTGGCGGTATTGAGATCGACGGCGAGAAGCGGCCGATTGAAATCATCGTCTATGATACCGAGAGCAACGCGACGCGCTGCACGGAATTGACGCAAAAGCTGATCACAGAAGATAACGTCGATCTCGTCGTCGTGCGGCACACGCCCGATACCGTCAACCCGGCGATCGCGGTTTGCGAACGCTACGGCATCCCTTGCATTTCCGCGGACGAGCCAATCGACGCTTTCCTCCCGGAAGGCCCGTTTGAATGGTCTTTCCATGCGCACTGGATTCTGGAGGATTTGTATCCGCAGTATCTGTCGCTTTGGAAGCAGGCGGGATTCCCGTCCGGCTCGGGCGCAACAGTCGGTTTCCTTTTCCCAAGCGACGCGGACGGCTTCGCCTGGGTGGCGGGATTTGAGCAGTTGGAAGCGGATGGCTACACCGTCGTTGACCCGGGTCGCTATCCCGCGGATACGAACGATTATTCCGATATTGTGCGGCAATTCAAGGAAGGCGGCGTTCAAATCGTCGTCGGCTGTGTGACGAATCCGGCGTTTGCGACTTTCTGGAAACAGGCGAAACAGCTCGGTTTCGATCCCGATGTGGTCAGCGTCGGCAAGGCGTATCTCTTGCAAGCGGACGCCGATTCGGTCGGCGCCGATCTGATGGACAAGCTCGAATGCGAGGTTTGGTGGGACAAATCCAGGTCTTACGAATCCGCGCTGACCGGGCTCACGCCTTCAAAATTCGCCGAACTGTATGAGGAGGAATCGGGCCGCAATATCACGCCGCCCATGTCTTCCAAATATACGACGATGGAAATCGCCGTAGACGCGCTGACGCGGGCGGGCACGCTTGACAAGGAAGCGTTGCGCGACGCCATCGCGGCGACGGATCTCGATACGATATACGGGCATATCAAGTATACGGCCGAGCATTATTCCGCGATTCAGATGACGGGCGGGCAGTGGCAAAAGCAAGCGGACGGCAGTTTGAAACTCTTTGTCGTCAATAACGATGTGGCGGCGGATCTGCCGACGACCGGGGAATATATCCCCTTGAAAAAATAGCTTTTCTCCTTCCTCATAAACGCATGGCGGATTTCCGTTCCGCGGAACCGCCATGCACCCTGTAAAATCAAACGAATTTCGCCCCTCTGTTTTCTCCTCTGTTTTTTTACTCCGTTTTTTCATTCCCTTCTGTTTTTCCATTGCGTATCGTACTTTGAACGGATATACTTAAACAATACTTAAATAATATCGCTTGCGGCTCTTTCCGCACCGATTTGAGCCGAACATACGCCGGAGGGTTTTGGTGATGACTTCTGATGAAGATTCTGTTTGTTCTCCCCTATGATACCGCGTACCGATACAAGGCCGCCTTTTCCGCTTCGATCTCCTACGCCCCGCTGACATTGCCGGCGCTCGCCGCGCTTGTGCCGCCGGAACTATGTGCGGAAATCACGCTTGCGGACGAGGGCGTCTGCCGTTTCGACTATGAAGCGGAGCGGTACGACATCGTCGGGATATCCCTCGTGACGTCAAGCAGCGCGCGCGGCTACGAGTTGGCGCGGCTGATGAAAAGCCGCGGCAGCACGGTCGTCTTCGGCGGCCATCACGCGTCGCTGATGCCTGCGGAAGCGCGGGAACATGGGGATGCCGTTTTCATCGGCGCGGCGGAGGAAACCCTGCCGCGGTTCTTTCGGGATTTTGCGCAGGGAAAGGTAAAGCCTTTCTACGACGCGTGCGGTGTTTTCCCGGACCGGATCCCTTGGCCGCGCAGGGACCTCTTGCCGCGGCGCGGGTATCTGCCGCAGCCGACCGTAATCGCGAACTACGGCTGCGGGTACGGCTGCGCGTATTGCGTCATTCACGATTTCTGGGGCTGCCGCGCAAAACGCCCGATCGGCGACGTGATCGCGGAAATTGCCGCGCTCGGCAAGCGTGAGATATTATTCATGGATCCGAGTCCGCTGTCCGATATTTCGTACGCAAAAGAACTGTATGCCGAATTGGCCAAGCTGAACATCCGGTGGGCGGGGCTCGCGGGGCTGAACGCCGCGGACGACGAGGAGCTTTTGGAACTCATTCGGCGCAGCGGCTGCGTCGGGCTGCTGTTGGGATTTGAAAGCTTTCGCCAGGCGGATTTGGACGCGATGAACAAGGCGCAAAACAAGACGGCCCGATACAAAGAGATCGTATCGCGTCTGCACGACCGGCGCATCTCCGTACTGGGGACGTTCATGCTCGGCCTTGACGGGGATACGAAAGCGGAGATCGAACGGATGCCGGAGCTGATCGCCGAAACGAAGATCGACATCCCGCGTTACGCGATCCTGACGCCTTATCCGGGTACGCCCCTCTACCGAGGGCTCGAAGCGGAGGGCAGAATCCTGACAAGGGACTGGAGCAAATATGACGGCCTGCACTGCGTTTTCGAGCCGAAACAAATCTCCGCGCGGGAATTGGAAAGCGCCTTTCTCACCCTTTGGAAAAAAACGTACGATCCGGGCAGCGTCCTGCGCAGGCTGCGTTATCCGTCCTCCAAAAGGCTGACCGCTTTGGCGGCCAATATCGGATTTCACATCTACGCAAACAGGTTAAGGGG
>JAITNA010000062.1 GCA_031290715.1 Eubacteriales Family XIII. Incertae Sedis bacterium
GTCCACGTCCCCGTACGACCGAATGACGCTTGTGGTCGCTTGGTCGGCGTAAGCGCCGATGTCGTGCCGGATATTCAAATATAGGATGCCGGTAAAGGCGACTAAGGAAACCATAACGGCGACGCCGATGTTCACCGCCGGCCCGGATGCGGCCTCGGCCGAGGCAGCCGAAACCGAGGTTCCCGCATGGCCGCCCCACAGCGCGGAAGTCCATCGCTCGCATAGCGCCGTTTTGATTTCAGGCGTAAACATCGCCGTCGATGATTCTTTCAAGACGCGCCCAAGCGCAGACGCAGACGCCGGCGCAGCCATTATGGAAGGCGCTATTCCTTCGTATTGCTGTTTGTCCTCCATCAGTCTTTTCCGAATCATCTTTCTCGCCTTTGTCAGGTTGGCCGTGACCGTATTCACATTGGTGGCGGTCACGCCGGCGATCTCCTTGACGCTCATATCGTCGTAATAATACATGAATATCGTTTCGCGCTGCCCCGTCGAAAGCCCCATCACAATTTTAAAAAGCTGTTCTCGCCGTTCCCTGTCCTCCGCGTACCGCTCCGGCACGACATCGCCGTCGTCCTCGGCAAGACAGAGCGTCATATCCTCGATGTCCATCGCGTCCCGCACAGGCTTCGCTTTGTTCAGCATTGCATAGCAAACATTCCGCACAATCTTCAAAACCCATGCTTCTACCGCTTTGGGGTCTTTCAGGGAACCGATGGACTGGCATATCCTGAGTACCGCCTCTTGCGCGGCATCCTGCGCGTCCGTCCGGTCGCCGAGAATCCCAAATGCTGTGAAATATATGCTTTCAGCTTTCCGCTCAAACAACTCGGCAATCGCCTGACGATCCCCCGTGGCCGCTTTTTCCGCTACCGCTGCGATGTCGAAATCGCGCAAACTTTCTTGCATACTCCCCCCTCCGATACTATTAAGGATCAAAAAACGCGGTTTATACTGCCGCTTTGCTATAAATTTTTCGGCAGCCCCTCCAACGATGCGGCCAGCTCCTCATCCGTCGGAATGCGGTCCGTCATCGTGCCCTCGTTGTATTGGCTGTACGCGGTCATGTCGAAATACCCTGTGCCCGTCAGGCCGAAGAGGATGGTCTTTGCTTCGCCGGTTTCTTTGCAGCGGAGCGCTTCGTCCGCCGCGGCGCGGATGGCATGGGCCGATTCGGGCGCGGGCAGGATGGTTTCCAATTTGGCAAACTGCTTGGCCGCCTCGAACACCGCTGTCTGCTCGGCGGCCACGGCTTCCATATATCCGTCGTGATAGAGCTTGGACAGGATGGGCGACATGCCGTGATAACGCAGGCCGCCCGCGTGGTTGGCCGAGGGTTTGAACCCGCTGCCGAGCGTGTACATCTTCGCCAGCGGCGTCGTCTTGCCCGTATCGCAGAAGTCGTAGGCGTACTTGCCGCGCGTAAAGCTCGGGCAGGAAGCCGGCTCGACCGCAACGATACGCGGATCGGCCTTGCCGAGAATCTTGTCGCGCATGAAAGGGGCGATAAGGCCGCCGAGGTTGGAACCGCCGCCCGCGCAGCCGATAATAATATCCGGGTATTCGTCCAATTTCTCCAACGCCAGCGCCGCTTCCAAGCCGATCACGGACTGGTGCAGCAGCACTTGATTGAGTACGGACCCAAGCACATAGCGGTAGCCTTCCGTTGTGACCGCGACTTCGACGGCCTCGGAGATCGCCGTGCCAAGGCTGCCGCCATCGTCCGCGTCCGCCGCGAGGATGGCGCGCCCGACATTTGTCGTATCGCTCGGGCTCGCGATCACCTTTGCGTCAAACGTTTCCATAATTGCCTTGCGGAAAGGCTTTTGATTGTAAGAAACCTTGACCATGTAGACGATGAGTTCGAGTCCGAAATAGGCCGCCGCTTCGGACAGGGCCGTCCCCCACTGCCCCGCGCCCGTTTCTGTCGTCAAACCGCGCAAGCCCTCGTCCTTTGCGTAGTAGGCCTGTGCGATCGCCGAATTGAGCTTGTGGCTTCCCGAGGTATTATTCCCCTCAAATTTGTAGTAAATCTTTGCGGGGGTGTCGAGCGCTTTTTCGAGGTTGTACGCACGGCACAGCGGCGAGGGGCGGTAGACCTTGTAGACTTCGAGGACCTCGTCCGGAATGTCGATCCAACGCGTTTCCCCGTCCAATTCCTGATGGGCAAGCTGTTTGCAAAATACGGGGTAGATGTCCTCTTCCTTCGCGGGAACGCCGTTTGGAAGCAGCATGGGGTCGGGCTGCTCCTTCATGTCCGCCCGGAGGTTGTACCATCTCGTCGGAATCTCGTTCTCGTTCAGATACAACCTGTGCGGCGCTTTTTTCGTGCTCATTTTCTCTCCTCCTTTTCAAAATCCGGGTCGGGATATTTATTTTATCCCTGCCTGCCGGCGCCTGTCAACCGATAATGCAAAACATCGCCGGCCGCTTCGGAAACAATCCTCCCTTTTCGCTCCAGATACTGAAGGTGCGACATGGCTTCTCCGACCGCGAAGATTTTTTGCGATAATGGGAAGTCATCCCATTGATGGCTTCGGATTTTCCATGTCATGCGCGACGCGACATCGTGTCCGCACAGCCCCGGCCGGTCATGCAGGATATTCACGACCTCATTCAAGCGGTCCTCATGATGACGGAGAAGCGCGTCAATCCTTTCGTAAAAATCGCCGCTTTCCCGATGTCCGGGCAAAGCGAGTTTCACTTTCAACTTCCTTATTTTTTCCAAACTCTCAAAATACGAACCCAGCGAATCGTCCATTTCCGGCCAGAATGTGATATTCGGCGTAATGTCGAACAAAACAAGATCGCCGGTAAACAGGATTTGTTCATCTCGTATATAAAGGCACATATGCCCCGGGCTGTGTCCCGGCGTATCCACGGTTTCCAGACGCGCCCCGCCCACATCAAATACATGCCCCTCTTTCACAAGGACCGGCTCGATATATTCGGAAGCCACGTTTCGCAAAGCCGGATTTTTGTCGAGCGCGGCGGCAAGCTTCTCGATCGGAAATCCCGCGATTGACAGCTCGCCCTCAATCCGGAGCCACGACTTATCCGGCCGCTGCACGAACTGCCTTACGATCGCTTCGTCAGGTTCGCTGATGTAAACCCTTGTATTTCCCGAAGCAACTTTTGCGGTCAAGCCGGTATGGTCGGCATGGCAATGCGTCAAAAATATATCCGTGTCGTTCATATCAAGAGAAAGCTCGCGCAGGCCGGCCGTCAAATCCTCCAACGACTCGGGCAGATTGAACCCCGTATCGATCAGAAGATTTCTGTCCCGCCCGCGGACGACATAAGCGTTCAGGCTTTTCAGCGGATTGCCCGGCAAGCGCACCGGGATTCGATAAATGAATTTGTTGACCTGTTCTATCATAATGAATTGTATTCTATCACAGAATCCTAAAGGTATACTAAAAAAGCTGAATTTCAAAAAAGAGAATGGGGCCGCCAAGCGGCCCCGTGAGAGGATGTTGTATACTGTTTTAAGAGAAATTTCTCTGTGTTTTTTTCGTTTCTATAATACTATTATGCACCTTATTTTTGCGGATGTCTGTTGTCGAAACAACTTTTTTGAATTTTTTTTATTTTTTTTCACACCCCCTCAAGCCCCATCACGAGCGCGTCGGCGGCGTTTACGGCATATATCCGGCATAATATTTTTGCGGGTATTTTTGTTTTGCGGGTATTTTTGCGGCAAAAAAATTTGCGATCAGATCTTGCGGAAATCTATACGTCCCAGTGACGGCGTTCTGAATGTGAATACGGCGTATATCCGCCCGCCTTGTCAGCCGTAGAGTGCCACGGTAGACGACCACGGTAGACGACCACGCGCTGAAGCGCTGTCGTCCTCGAATGGAACGTTCCAACGGTCGCAAGCGACCGGGATACGTCCGCAACGCGCTGAAGCGCTGTCGTCCTCGAATGCAACCTTCCAACGATTTGCTTACGCAAATCGGGATAGGTTGCGAACGCGCTA
>JAITNA010000090.1 GCA_031290715.1 Eubacteriales Family XIII. Incertae Sedis bacterium
CCGTCCGCCGTCGTGTAGCTGGTGCCCGCGAAGCTCACCGGCACAAAATTTGGCGTCAGCGGGGGATTCAGCGCGGCGTATGGCGGCGTTTTCTCCACCCCGTAGATGATGTTGTCGAAGGCAAACGCCGTGTGGCCGAGCCCATAGGTCAGCGTGGAACGCGTCACGGTGTCAAAGCCGCCGAGATCGTAATAGCCCTCATTGTCCTTGTTCGGCGAGGACGAGTCGGTCAGAATGCGCCCTTGCTCATCCCCGATGGAACTGAAGAGGCCCTCACTCTGCCAAAACTGAACGTGCGTCATGGACGCCGTGCCGTAGAGCGTCTGCGGGACACCCCCGGCCGCGGCTTCCGCGATATACTTCCCGTCTTCCTGACTGTCCTCAATCGGCAAGGACGGATAAGCTTCCACATAATAGGCAAAAGGGGTGTTCCCATAAAGGTTTACCCGAAAATCCTGCGTACCCGATAGCCCCGGGACTGCGCCATGGACATGGTCCCATTCGCCGGCGCCGTTCTCTGCGCCGCTCGGATTCAAGATGTAATGGACGTTGCCGACACCCGCTATCTCAATGCTTTTCACTTCGTTTCCTGCTGCAAATACCTGCATCGGCATGAGCGCTGCTATCATACCTACGCACATGATGATTGAGGCCAAGGTCAGCAGCCTGTATGGAATTTTATTGATAACCAATGCTTTTCTCCTTTTCAAATTCTTGATATGCTCTATCGGTTTAGTGACGGCGGCGGCTAATAGTTGGTTAGCGATGGCTAACAATAGTTAGCAATGACTAACCATACCGCAGGATCCGCATATTGTCAAGCACATTTTTTCAAAAATACTGATCAAAAAATATACTTGACAAGGTCCTTTTCTTAGTGTTATAGTGCAGCAAGTTAGCAAACGCTAACCGTAAATTGAGAATTTGGATAGGCTGCCGCGTAAGGATTCAGGACATGACAAAAAATACGGACAAACCTCATATATTTGCTCATATTGCAGACAGCAGCCTTCCTGCTTTCCTGCCGCTTCTCATCGTTTTGGTGATTTTGGCTGTACCTGTGAGCCGGACGGCGACGCACGCGGCGGCAGGCGGTACGAAAGCAGCGGTTGTAGATGTTGAGTCTATCATCAACCGCAACGCGGAGGCCGGCCTTCTTGCCGGGATGGCAAACAGCGCGGCGCAGACAGACGGCGGCGACCCCGCATCGGCATCGGATTCGGAAACGGCCGCAGGCTCAAAATCCGCATCCGGTACGGACAAGGCGCAGACAACCGCCGGCGGCGGGGGCGGCAGTACGCAGAGCCCGGCTCCCGGGACCGGCAGCACACAGGACGGCGGCGCCGGGCAGGCAGACGGGGGCGGGGGCGATTCCAATACGAATGGTTCCGGCAGCGGGGGCAGTGCAAGCGGAGGGGATGCCGGTACAAACAACTCAAATACAAACAACTCAAATACAAACAACACCGGCAATACTTCCGGCAGCCCGGACAGCACAGGGGGCAGCGTTTCCGGCGGGCCATACACTGACGGAAGCTATCGCGGGGGGGCGAGAGGGTACAAGAGCATGTTCTACGCCACGGTCACCATCCAAAACGGATGGATCGCCGGCATCTCAATCGAACAAGCAGACGACGAGGAATATATGAGCCAATGTACCGGCATCATCAATCAGATCATCAATCAGCAAACCACGGACGGCATCGATACGGTCAGCGGATGCACGCTTTCCTCAAACGGGATATTGGGTTCGGTCAGAGCTGCGCTCGACCAGTGTAGGAAATAAATGAAAAGCAACGCCTTGATTTTTTGCATAGCCGTGTCGGTATTCCTCCTTGCAGTTTCCGGCTGCGGCGCGAATCCCGGGGGCGGCCAAGACGCGGGCGAAGCGCCCATAGCGGCGGATGAAAGCGTTCGCTACAATCACGTAGACTTCGTAATGGGTACAGTCGTCGATATCACGCTCTATGCAAAAGGAGCGGACAAAACGAACGAGATTCCTCCCATCCTGTCAGAAATCGAGAACAAGCTGATATCATGGCGAAATGACGACTCCGAACTTGCGCGGATTAATAAGGGCGCCGGGTCGCCTATGGAAATATCCGACGAGATGAAAAATTATTTGGAAAACGCAATCGCAATCGCGGCGAATTCGGGCGGCGCCTTTGATCCGACGGTCGGCGGGCTGTCGAGGTTATGGGATTTTGATAATGAAGAGGAAATCATCCCCGGGCAGGAAGCCATTGCGGAGTTGCTGAATCATGTCGGCTATGAAAAGATCGCCGTCGAGGGCAATACCATCTCGCTAACGGGCGGCGTTAGCATCGATTTGGGCGGTATCGGCAAGGGTATCGGCTGCGATGAAGTGCAAAAATACCTCGAAGAAAATGAGGAGATCACCGGTGCTTTGATCAACATCGGAGGAAGCAGTACCGTCGTCTATGGCGCAAAAGCAAGCGGGGAGCCGTGGAAAATCGCACTGCAAAATCCAAGGGACAGCGCCGGGTACGCGGGGGCGCTGACGTTGGCCGGGACACATTACATCTCAACATCGGGGGATTACGAAAAATATTTTGAGAAAGACGGGAAGCGATACCACCACATTCTAGACCCGGCGACCGGATATCCGGCAGAAAGCGGGTTGATGTCCGTCACGGTCGCGGCGAGCAGCGGCGCGCTGAGCGATGCCCTCTCGACAGCCTGCTTCGTGTTGGGAAAGGAGAAGTCGATGGCGCTTCTTTCAAAATATGATGCCGAGGCCGTATTTATCGGGAGCGATAAAAACATAACGGTCACGGACGGCCTGAAAGAGAATTTTGAGTTAATGTCGGATGATTACAGGGTAGTTTGAAAGGTGAAAAATGATCACAAAACACTTTATTGAAAAATTGGCCGCGTGCCTCGTCATCGTCGCAGCGATACTCTACTTCAACCACTTGATGAACGTGAACAGCGAACTTGAAAAAGCGAACGGGGAGATTGTAAATCTGAGCGCGGAGCTCGAAAAGGCAAACGGGCAGCTGGAAACGCTGCAGGCGGCGGGCGTACCGGGGGTTGTTTATGGGACGAGCTATCAGGATGGCATATACAGCGGCGCAGGCGAAGGCGAGGGCGGCCCGATCTCTTTGCAAGTGACCATTGAAGGCGGGCTCATCACCAAAATCGAAATCATGACCGCGGATTATGAAGATGAGAAGACACTCGGCAAGAGCCTTGATGTGCTTGACGAGATACTGACGGCGCAAGGTACCGATGTGGCGCCCATATCGGGTGCGGAAGCAACTTCCGCGGGGATCATCGAAGGCGTCAGCGCGGCTTTGTATTCGGCGGTGAATCCATGAGCGGAAAAAATCGGGTAAACGCGGCCGCCCTTGCGAGATTTGTGATTCAAATCATCTTTTTCATTTTCCTGCCCGCCTTGTTTTCGTCCGCTTTCAACGGCATAAAGTACATCGTAAATCAAATTTCGGGCGGCGAGATGATTGGCTGGACGCCTTTCGTTGAAATCTTGGCTGTGCTGCTGTTTTTCACCTTTCTCTTCGGCCGATTTTTCTGCGGATACGCCTGTGCTTTCGGCAGCCTCGGCGACTGGCTCTTTTCCCTTTCGGCTTTCGCGCAGAAGAAAACCATAGGCAAGGTATTGAAATTCCCGGAGAAAGCCATACGAATCCTGTCTTATGCAAAGTATTTGGTTTTGGCGTTTGTCGTAATATTCTGCTTTGCCGGCGTCTACGCAAAGGCCGCCGTGCTCGACCCGTGGGAAGTGTTTGGAATATTTAGGTCCGGATACTTTAATATAGAAGGCCGCATACCGATGACCATTGTCTTTGTATTGATCCTTTGCGGCATGCTGCTGATTGAGCGCTTCTTTTGCATGTTTCTCTGCCCGATGGGCGCGGTGTTCGCGCTGCTGCCAATGCTTCCGTTCACGACTTTTAACAGAAAAAAAGAGGACTGCATCAAAGGCTGCAGCATTTGCGAAAAGGCTTGCCCCGCGAATATTTCACTCGGCGAGGATGCCCGCAGTACCTCAGAATGCTTCCAATGCGGAAAATGCGCCGCAAAATGCCCAAAAGGAAATATCAGGCTCGGCATCAGGAAATTGGCAGGCACGGAAATCCGGCTCGCAATCGTGAAGGCCGCCGCACTTTTTGCCGTTTGTTATTTCAGGCCTTTTGGGGATTTTTAACGAAAAAACGCAAAATGTGCTTGACGCGCCCTTGCGGGGAACTATATAATAGTCAAGCTGACTTCGAAAGAGGGGAGCAAAAATGTACCTTGAAAACTGAACAATGAAACATCAATAGATCAAACAAAGATCTAACGAGAGAAATCGAGAGTAATACCTACAAGTTTTAATAAATGACGAAGCAAAGTCTTTTTGAAGCTGAAAGGGTAAGACTACGATTTCAACCGAGAAAACCAGAAAAAAAGCAATTACCGATTAAAAATTTAACAATAGGTAATAAATCCTGACAATCGCATGTCAGGTAAAACAAGTTTCGCACAGGATTTTTTTCATAATGGGAAAGAGCCAAGCGAAGCAGGTCAAGTAGATAAGAGCATAAGGCGGATGCCTTGGCACTGGGAGCCGAAGAAGGACGTGACAAGCTGCGATAAGCTCAGGTTAGGCGCAAATAGCCGATCGACCCTGAGATGTCCGAATGAGGAAACTCACCTGCGGCAATGCGCAGGTACCGTACCGTGAATACATAGCGGTGCGGGGGGAACGCGGGGAACTGAAACATCTAAGTACCCGTAGGAAAAGAAAGAAACATCGATTCCCTAAGTAGCGGCGAGCGAACGGGGAAGAGCCCAAACCGAGCCTTCGGGCGAGGGGTTGCGGGCCGTCAGAGTTTGTAAAGGATGTTAGCCGAATAGCTTTGGAAAGAGCAGCCGCAGACGGTAAAAGCCCGGTAGGCGAAAACAGCCGATACGAAAGACGGTACCAGAGTAGCGCCGGACACGTGTAATCCGGCGTGAAACAGGAGGGCCCACCCTCCAAGGCTAAATACTACCCAGTGACCGATAGCGAATAGTACCGTGAGGGAAAGGTGAAAAGAACCCCGGGAGGGGAGTGAAATAGAATCTGAAACCTTATGCTTACAAGCAGAGGGAGCGCAAGTGACCTCGTACTTTTTGTAGAACGGGCCA
>JAITNA010000096.1 GCA_031290715.1 Eubacteriales Family XIII. Incertae Sedis bacterium
GCGGCGGCACAAATTCGTCATGTAAAAAAAGTTATCCACATTATTTTTCACACTTATCTCTGGATTCCCGCATTCGCGGGAATGACAAGGTTTCTGCCGCATACCTCTGAATAGACACGGTGTGATAAATATACTGAAATATTATGCTTGATATTATCATTTTTTATGATAGTATTGTATGTGCAATTGCAGTGAATGGTCACAGGTATGGGTGTTAAAGAATATTTAGAAACGACTTCAGTATTTACGATTGATGAGTTCCGGGAATCGTTCCCGACCGTGACGGGATACAACCTCTTGTCACGAGCGGTACATTCCGGAAAAGTCCTGCATATCACACGCGGTCTATATGCGTCGAATACAGGGCGCTATACCGGTGTCCGGCAAGACCGTTTCAGGATCGCGTCCAAAATGGCGCCCGATGTGGTTTTTTTATACCACTCTGCTTTGGAACTTCTAGGCGCAGCGCACAGCGTTAGCAATCTTGTACAATACTGTTCTGCGGGGAAACGAAAGACATCGGTCTTTCAGGGCAATACATACAAACAGTATTCCATCGCAAATAATGAAAATATTATGGTTCAAACGACGCGTGCCCCCGCGTTTGGGGAAGTATCCGTGACTGCGAAGGAACAGACTTTGATCGATTGCCTGTCTTATATTGGACGGGGCGGCGGCAGCGAAGAGGTGCTGCGAAGCCTTGCGGGATTCCCATATATCGATGTGAACGCAATCAAGAATCGAGCGGATACACTGAACGCATCCGCTATCGCACGGATTGGATGGCTGCTTGAACAAAAACAGCAAACATGGAATGTCAATGCAAAAGATTTGGACTATTTACAAGATCGCCTTGCCGGAAATGCCTATCGGTTTGTTTCTCGAACAAATCCGGACAGTGGTTGGTCGAAGCGGTGGAAGCTGATTCTTCCCGCTTCGGAATACGAAATGAGGGAGTGGGTCGAATGATCGAAGAACACAGAAACGACTACGATGCCGGAAGCATTGAAAAAGCAGAAAGATTGATCGATCTGCTATCCGAGATTGACCGCCATCCGCTGTTGTCGAAGAAAGTCTGTCTGCATGGCGGGACAGCCATCAATCTGTTTATGCTCAAGGCGCCGCGCCTCTCGACTGACGCGGATATCACCTATATCGGCAATGCGGAAAAATCCGCCGCGGACGACGAACGCCCGCAAATTGAAAACGCAATTCAGGATGTAGGAACTTTTCTCGGATACAACGTCACGGCCGCAAAGGGAGAAATCGCAGGTCGGACATTTCGTTTGAGATATAGAGGGAGTCGCGGAAGCGATTATGTGAAGATAGACATCAACTATCTGAACAGAGTCGCTTTGCTTCCTCCAATTCGCTCAAAATGTGCGCTTGACAGCAATGTCCTCGTTACGACCCTATCGAGAGAGGAATTGATTGCGGGCCAAACCAAAGCGTTGTTTGACCGCGTCACGGTGCGAGATCTCTATGACATTTCCCATCTTTACAGCATCATGCGTGAGCTGTTCGACTTTGCCCTCGAAGGCGAAAAAATGAAACTTCACCGAACAATCATGTTTTACGCGGCGCTTTCAAACCTCTTTCCAACGAAATTTAGCGGCCTCACGGAAAAACGATTTGTCGGCAGGGGGAAGCAAGTGTCCGACGAGCTATATCCTGTTCTTCGTGCCGATGACAAACCGACTTTAGACGAGATGATTCGCAATGCGGAAGCATTCGTTTCGGAATATGTTGAGCCGCAAGATGAAGCCGGAAAGGAGTATCTGAAAGAATTTGGTGCGGCCCGATTCAGACCGGAACTTCTTTTCAAGGATTGGCCGGAAATACTTGCGGCGGCAGAAATCAGTCCTTCGGCAAAATGGAAACTGCTCAATTTGGCGAAACGGCCAATTGCAGACCTTGCATGATGCCCCCGGCGGCACTCCAAATCCCTTTGCCGGCCTCACGAGCGGCTTTCTGCGCCGCCGTAAATTCCTCCACGTATTTCACATTGGGCGGGTAGGTCGAAACGGAAGCGTGCCCCTCTTCAAGCAGCGTTTTATTGAACATCTCATCGCCGATATAGACATAGGCCAAAAGCCTGCCGTAGCGGTCCCTTTCCGTGGTGTCAAACTCCAATGTCACCGACTGACCCTCAAGCCGGCTTTTCGTATAGTCGGAAGCCACTTTCCCGTACGGGACGTTCTTGCTCGCGTCCGGATGAACGGACTCGGGCGTATCAATGCCAATCAGCCGAACCTTTTCGCTGATCCCATCGAGATCGACCACGATCGTGTCGCCGTCAACCACGCGCAGAACCCGCACAGCGGCGGTATCGCCCGAAGCGCCGCCATAGGCCGCAAACAGCATCGCTGCCGCAATCGCAATCAAAATTAAGATCAGCGCTGCCGCAAGTTTTCGTTGTTTGGCCATACCTTCGTCCTTATCCTTTTCATGATTCCATTACAAACCACTCTCTTACTGCATGATTTTGACACGCCTGTATTTTTGCCGGCTGCTGTTTGGCTTGTCCGGGATAGTCATTTCCATCAATCCCGCGGCAAGCGCCGGCAGCAAATAATGCCCGCGGAAAGACGGTCTGTTTTTCAGCCCTATTCTTCCCATGATCTCCGCAGCGGATAGCTCGTCTTTTCCAAGCAATTCAAGCATATTTTTTACGCGGTCTGATATTTGCTCCTGTGCTGTCCTCACATTCAGCGCCTCGGCCAGTGCGTCGCGAAGGGCGGTCAGCATAAACAGGATGAAATCCGTACTGTCAGATTTCTTGTTCGAGTTTTCAATAGCGTCATAATAGGCAGATTGGCGTTCTTTGATAACCGATTCTACGGGAAGCCGCGCGAATACCGGCTTCCATTCTGCGAGCAGCAATGTCTGCCACATCCGTGCCATTCGTCCGTTTCCGTCCGCAAAAGGATGTATGAATACGAACTCGTAATGAAACACGCAGCTTTTGACCAGAGGATGCGCCTCCGCAGTTTTTGTCCATGTGACAAGATCTGCCATCAGTTCAGGCACAAGCGCAGCAGGGGGAGCCATGTGCACTAGCTTTTCGCCATCGTATACCCCCACGCCGCCCGAACGAAACCTACCGGATTCATACGTCAAGTCTGTCATGAGCACTTTGTGCGCCTTCAACAAATCCTTTAGGCTCCGCGGATTGTACGTAAGCAAAAGCTCATATGCCTCATATGCATTTTTCACTTCCCTGATTTCGTTCGGAGGGCCGAGAATTCTTTTCCCGTCGATGATGTCGGCAACTTGGTCGAGCGACAATGTATTGTTTTCGATTGCGAGCGACGAGTGGATTGTTCTGATCAGCCCCTCCCTGCGCAAGGAAGGCTGCGGCCGAGAATTGTCCATCAAAGTCTGCATTCCTACCAACTCGCAGGTTTCCGCTATCAGGCAGATTATCGCGTCGGTAATAGTATATGGCGGCCTGTATGGTTTTTCGCTCATAACGATTTTTCTCTTTTCCCAAAAGACTTGTACGTTTTACTTATATGTAATTATAACGTACAAGTGTCTGTTTTTCAAGAGGTTGTTGACCGCTACCCTGCTTGAATTTCCGCAAAAATCGGGAAGGCCGGTTTATAAAGCAATAAGCATCCAAAGAGGGTCGTGACATTTCGCTTCAGTCGTAATAATATAATGGCATGATTGCGATCACAGCCAAAGATGTTGAAATGACATATGGGACCGACGTCGTCCTCACCGGGATCACCTTCACGGTGCACGCCGGCGAAAAGGTCGGGCTCATCGGGCCGAACGGCGCGGGCAAGAGTACCTTGCTGCGGATCCTGACCGGCGCGCTCGAACCGACGGCGGGAAGCTTTTCCATCAACAAAGACCTGAATCCGGGGTATCTGCGTCAAGAAAAAACCGTTTCCCCCGCTTCCATCGGCCGCGGCACAGAAACGGTCCTCTCCGCGACGGCAGCTGTCTACCGGACGCTGACGGAGGCGGGCGCCGAGGTTTTTGAAAGCGAGATTCGCGGCGTACTCATCGGGCTCGGATTCAGGGATGAGGATTTTTCCAAACCGCTTGACGCGCTCAGCGGCGGCGAACGCGCGCGCCTTGACATCGCCCATCTGCTTCTGAAAAGGCCTGACGTCCTCTTGCTTGACGAGCCGACCAACCATCTCGATCTCAACATGCTCGCTTGGCTCGAACAGCGTATCAAGGTATTTCCCGGTACGGTTCTTCTTGTTTCGCATGACCGCTATCTGTTAGATCGGACGATAGGCCGCATTTTTGAACTCGAAGCCGGACGGCTCGAGGCCTACAAGGGGAACTATTCGGATTATCGCCTGCAAAAGCAAGCGTGCCTTGAGTCGGAGCGGAAGGCCTATGAAAAGAACATCACCGAATACAAACGGCAGGAGGAAATGATCCGCCGTTTCAAGGAGCGCGGCACGGAAAAATTGGCGAAACGCGCCGCGTCCCGCGAAAAAAAGCTGACCCGCGAGGGTGCGCCCGATGCCCCGCGGCACATTTCCGCACAAGCCGCGGCGAAGATCGATTTCGGAAACGCGAAACGCAGCGGCGACGATGTCCTGCTCGCGGAAGGCGTCGCCAAGTCTTTCCGCTCCGAGCTGTTCAGGGATGTCAATCTCGACGTCAAACGCGGGGAGAAGATTTGTATGATCGGGGCGAACGGCATAGGCAAGACGACCCTCCTGAAAATCTTCGCGGGAAAAGCCGCGGGCGACGCCGGCTTTGTCGACCGCGGCGTCGGCGTCAAGATCGGATACTATGACCAACATCAAGCCGGGCTTCATCAGGCGCATACGCTGATTGAGGAGATACAGCATATCCTGCCCCATCTCACGAGTACGGAACACAGAAACCTGCTCGGCCGTTTTCTCTTTCGCGGGGACAAGGTGTTTCAGGAGATCGGGACGCTCAGCGGCGGCGAAAAGGCGCGGCTTGCCTTACTCAAACTCATTGTTTCGGGCGCCAATACGCTTCTGCTCGACGAACCGACAAATCACCTTGACATCGCGTCCATGGAAGCGATCGAATCGGCGCTTTCGGACTTTGACGGAACCCTCATCGTGATTTCGCACGACCGGTTTCTCTTAGAACGGCTCCCCTCAAGGATCGTTGAGCTCACAAAAGACGGACTTCAAAACTACGCGGGCAATTTTGATTATTATCTGCAGAAAAAGGCTTCGGAAAGCGGGACGGGGGACAATCTCACCGGCGCCAAAGCCCTCACGGCCTCCGCAAGGGAACGGCTGATAGCGAAAGAAGCGGAAACCGCGCGGCGGCGGCGGGAGAAGCGGCTGAAAGATACCGAGGAAAATATTGACCGCTTGGAGGGCGAGATTCGCGCGCTCGCGGAGAAGCAGCTTTCCGAGGACGCCGCCGCGGATTTTGAACTGCTCGCGGAGATCGGGGGACAAATCATCGCCAAGGAATCCGAACTCGGCGCGCTCTTTGCGCGTTGGGAGGAACTGCAGTCATAGCCGCAGCTACACGCCCACGGCGCGCGATCAGTTTTTCAGGCTCTGGATCGGCGCGGGAATCCGGCCGCCGCGGGCGACGAACACGGAGGGGTCCACCTCGCTGATCCGCATGACAGGGCCGCTTCCGAGCAGACCGCCGAATTCGAGCGTATCTCCGACTTTCTTTCCGATGGCGGGGATGAGCCGCACCGCCGTTGTTTTTGAATTGACCATTCCGATGGCGGCTTCGTCCGCGATCAAAGCCGCGATCACCGCGGGTTTCGTATCCCCCGGAATGATGATCATATCGAGCCCGACCGAACACACCGCCGTCATCGCTTCCAATTTTTCGATGGATAGCGTGCCGAGGGTCGCGGCCGCAATCATACCCGCGTCCTCGGAAACGGGGATGAACGCTCCGGACAGTCCGCCGACCGAGGAGGAAGCCATCACACCGCCTTTCTTGACGGCGTCGTTCAGCATGGCGAGGGTCGCCGTGGTCCCGCAGCCGCCCGTCCCGGCCAATCCGATTTCCTCGAGGATGTGCGCCACACTGTCGCCGATGGCCGGCGTGGGCGCCAAGGAGAGGTCTACGATACCGAAGGG
>JAITNA010000102.1 GCA_031290715.1 Eubacteriales Family XIII. Incertae Sedis bacterium
TTAAGGTTGTCTTGCGAGTGGCGCGGGGCGGCGGTGATAGCGCACGAATACGGCCGTGCGCGGCAGATCATAGAAAGGAAACGCATTATGAAACAGAATATCCATCCCGAATACAAGGACACGAAGGTGACCTGCGCTTGCGGCAACGCTTGGGAAACGCGGTCGACGGAGGACGAGATCAGGCTTGACGTCTGCTCGGCCTGCCACCCGTTCTTCACGGGTCAGCAGAAGTTCATCAACCGCGGCGGGCGGGTCGAGAAGTTCAAAAACAAATACAATCTCGATTAGCGAGGTGAATTCGGACGGAATCACGGGGACAGGCCTTGGGGTCTGTCCTTATTATACGAGAAGCAATGGGGCTGAAATATGTATGACAAGCTGGATTTCATTTTGGAAAAATATGAGGAGCTTTCGGGCCGGGCTTCCGATCCCGATGTGATCGCCAATCAGCCCGAATGGCAAAAGATCGTGAAGGAGATGGGCGAACTCGAGCCTGTCGTCAGGGAATACAGCGCGTACAAGACTGACAAGGGGGCGCTCGCCGATACGGAGGGAATGCTTTCGGACGGGGGCCTTGACGATGAGGAAAAAGAGCTTTTCAAGGCCGAGCTGTCTGAACTCAAGGACAGGATCGCGGCCGGCGAGGAAGCGCTTCGGATTCTGCTGCTCCCGAAAGACCCCAACGACGACAAGAACGTTATTCTTGAGATTCGCGCCGGGACGGGCGGGGAGGAAGCGAGCTTGTTCGGCGGCGATCTCCTGCGCATGTATATGCGCTATGCGGAGCGGCGCGGCTGGAAAACGGAGATGCTCGACCTCAACGCGACGGAGCTCGGCGGTGTGAAGGAGGCGATTGTCATGATTCGCGGCCGGGGGGCTTATTCTCGCCTTAAATACGAGAGCGGCGTGCATCGTGTGCAGCGTGTTCCCGAAACGGAAACGAGCGGCCGGATTCATACGTCCGCGGCGACGGTGGCTGTTTTGCCCGAGGTGGAGGACGTCGAGGTTCATGTCGATCCGAACGATGTTCGCGTGGATGTATTCCGCTCGTCGGGCAACGGCGGGCAGTCGGTCAACACGACGGATTCGGCGGTGCGTTTGACGCACATCCCGACGGGCATTGTGGTGTCCTGCCAAGATGAGAAGTCCCAGATCAAGAACAAGGACAAGGCGTTCAAGGTGCTGCGCGCGCGCCTTTACGACCTCATGCTTCAGGAGCAAAACAAGGAACAGGCCGATGCGCGAAAGAGCATGGTCGGCTCCGGCGACAGGAGCGAACGCATCCGCACGTACAATTTCCCGCAGGGCCGCGTGTCCGACCATCGGATCGGCATGACGCTCTACAAGCTGCCCGCGTTCATGGACGGGGACATTGACGAGGTCGTTGACGGGCTGATCACGAACGACCGCGCCGAGAGAATGCAGGCGTTTTGATTGCACCATATATGATATGAAAACAACGATTTTGGATATATCGGCGCTGACGGAAGACACGCTTCGGCGGGCGCAGGTTTTTTGCGAGCCGGACGCTGTTGATATGGCCATCGACGCGATGGAGAAGATCCGCCGGGCCGCCGCGGTGATCCGGACAGGCGGGCTTGTCGCTTTCCCGACGGAAACGGTCTACGGGCTTGGAGCCGACGCGTTCAACACCGAGGCGGTAAGCAAGGTCTACGCGGCCAAGGGGCGGCCTTCCGACAATCCTATGATCGTACACATTGCGCGTGCGAGCGATCTCGGCGTTTTGACGCGGACGCTGACGCCGCGGATCGTTAAGCTGGCCGACAACTTTTGGCCGGGACCTCTGACGATGATTTTGGAAAAGCGCGGCGCGGTGCCGGACGTGACGACGGGAGGGCTTGATACCGTCGGCGTCCGTTTGCCGGACAGCCCCGCCGCGATAGAGCTGATCCGGCTGGCGGGAACGCCGATTGCCGCGCCGAGCGCCAATCTTTCGGGTTCGCCGAGCCCCACGAAAGCGGATCATGTGATCGCCGACCTGTACGGCCGGGTTGATATGATCCTCGCCGGGCCGGACAGCCGCATTGGGATAGAATCAACAGTCGTCGATGTGACGGGCGCGCGGGCGCAGATCCTGCGCCCGGGCGTCCTCGCCGCCGAGGAGCTTGCGGAGGTGTTGGGCGAAACCGTGGAACTTGACCCCGCGCTGCTTCGGCGTGACAGGGGCGGGGAGGACGGCCGCGGCGGCGCGCCGCCGCGCGCGCCGGGTATGAAGTACAAACACTACGCGCCCGCGGCGGAGATGCTTGTCGTCGAGGGAAACCGAAGCCGCGTGAGGGATGAGATCATCCGTTTGAAGGCGCTGAATGAAAAGCTGGGCCGTAAGGTCGGCATCCTGCTGTTCGAGGAGCAGGAATATATAGAAGCGGCGCATGGATTTTACGCGGTCTTGCGCGATTTGGATAATTCGGACGTTGATTTGATTATCGCGGGCGCTTTGAGCGAAACCGACGGCGTAGGCTTTGCGGTCATGAATCGCATGATGAAGTCAGCCGGATACAACATCGTCAAAGTATAGATCCTTAGAATTCCGCTGCATCGAATACCGTTTTGAAAGAAACGGAAAGCCCGGGGAAAATTTCGGCTTGCACAGTGTCGTCCCGACCGTAAGCTTTCATCGCTTCCTCACCATTTGAGTTTTTCGTATAGACGCGGATGATATGGTCTGCGGGATTGACGATCCAGCACTCGCGGACGCCTGCTTTCAGATAGCGGTCGAGCTTTACGCCGCTGTCATACGCTTCGCTGGACGGCGAAATCACTTCCACCACCAAATCCGGCGCACCCCTGATGCCGCGCTCGTCGATTTTCTCCCTGTCGCAGACGATCAACACATCGGGCTGCACGACCGTATCATCCTCGGCATCCGCGTTCAGGCGGATGTCGATCGGGGCGACAAAAGCTTTACATGGTTTATCTTTCAAAAAATCTCTGAACTCACCCGCAAGTTCGACCACCACCAACTGATGTTTTATCCCCGGCGCGGGCGCCATCAAATACGGACTGCCGTCGATCAACTCATAGCGTTCATCCGTATCCCAATGATAATAATCTTCATAGGTATAATATTCGTCCTTTTTCAGCGCAACGCTCATATCGCACCTCCTTCTTGCATACCCTATTATATCCCATTTCGTATCACGATACCACTCAAATGGATGGACCACGGTGTTTTAATAGTGTCTATTGTAACTGCTCAGACCCCTGCTAAAATACTGTCATTCCCGCGAATGACATTTTGGTTGGCACTGGATTCCCGCATTCGCGGGAATGACATTTTGGTTGGCACTGGATTCCCGCATTCGCGGGAATGACAGTCCTAACCCATAATTGTTTTGGGGATCGTAAATATCCCCTGCATTTGCTTTGATTTGTGATAAAATGTTGTTGCTGCTGTTAAATGCCGCGAAATGGCGATTTGGTTGCGGCAGTAATATTGTTGGAGGATTTGATGTGATGAAGGTGAAATTGGCATTGGCGGGCGATCATGGCGGGTTTGCGCTGAAGGAAGCTGTGAAGAGGGCGCTGGCGGAACAGGGATATGAGGTCTTGGATCTGGGTACGGATTCGGACGCTTCGGTCGACTATCCGATCTTTGCGAAGAAGTGCGCGGACGCTGTTGCGGCGGGGCGGGCAGACAAGGGCGTGGTGTTCTGCGGGACGGGCATCGGCGTTTCGATGGCCGCGAACAAGGTTAAAGGCATCCGCTGCGCGCTCATCACGAGCGACGAATACGCGAGGTTGGCGGCCGAACACAACGACGCCAATATGATTGCGCTCGGCGGGCGCTTTACGACGGAAGCCGACGCGCTTCGTTATATCGGGATATGGCTTGCCGCGCCGTTCGGCGGAGGCCGGCATGCGCGCAGGGTCGCGGAACTCAATGAGATGTGAAGATGATTTATTATTATAGTTACTGTAGTTGATTTGGGAGGTGAAAGCATGGGAAATGTTTATGTATTCGATCATCCGTTGATTCAGCACAAGACGGCTTTGATCCGGGACAAGGACACGGGCGTCAAGGATTTCCGGCAGCTTGTCAAAGAGATTTCGCTGCTGATGGGCTATGAGGTCACGCGCGGGCTGCAATTGCAGGATGTCGAGATCGAAACGCCGCTCGCAAAGACGACGGTGAAGATGCTCACGGATGTGGATTTGTGCATCGTGCCGATCTTGCGCGCGGGGCTTGGCATGGTGGACGGGTTCCTCGATTTGGTCCCTTCGGCGCGGGTCGGCTTCATCGGGCTCTATCGGGATCATGACACACATCTGCCTGTTGAATATTATTGCAAATTGCCCGAGGACATTGAACAGCGGCAGATTATCGTACTCGACCCGATGCTTGCGACGGGCGGGTCGGCGGCGGCGGCGGTGGACTTCATCAAGCAGCGCGGGGGCAAGCGGATCAGTTTTTGCTGCCTGATCGCGGCACCCGAGGGGATCGATGTGCTGACGAAGGCGCACCCTGATATCAATATCTATATTGCGGCGAAAGACAGTCACCTCAATGACCAGGCGTATATCGTTCCGGGCCTCGGCGACGCGGGCGACAGGCTTTACAGTTTGAAATGACACAGGAAGGGCTTATGGTACAGGAAGGCAACGTATTCGACGTTCTCAAGGAGCGCGGTTTCATCCGTCAGACGACGCATGAAGAGGAAATCAGAAAACTGCTCGGCGAGGAAAAGGTAACATTTTATATCGGCTTCGACCCGACGGCAGACAGTCTGCATGTCGGGCATTTCATGCAGGTCGTCATCATGATGTGGATGCAGCGGTACGGGCATACGCCCATCGTCCTCGTCGGGGGCGGCACGGCCATGGTCGGCGACCCGTCGGGCCGCACGGATATGCGCCGGATGATGACGCGGGACACCATCGCGGAGAACGGAAAACAGTTCGAGAAGCTTTTTGAACGCTTCATCCGGTTCCGTGAGGACGGCGGCGATAAGGACGGCGGCGCCATCGGCGTCAACAACGCGGACTGGCTTTTGGATTTGAATTACGTCGAATTCATCCGCGGGATCGGGCGGCATTTCTCCGTCAACAAAATGCTGACGGCCGAGTGTTTCCGCGCGCGTATGGAAAAGGGGCTGTCTTTTTTGGAATTCAATTACATGCTCATGCAGTCTTATGATTTCCTTGAGCTGTACCGGCGCTATGAGTGCAAGATGCAGTTTGGCGGCGACGACCAGTGGTCCAATATCCTCGGCGGCGTCGACCTCATTCGCCGCGAAACGGGCGGGCAGGCCTACGGTATGACCTTCGCCCTGCTCACGACGAGCGAGGGGAAGAAGATGGGCAAGACGCAGGCGGGCGCGCTCTGGCTCGACGCGGACAAGACGCCCCCGTACGATTTTTATCAGTACTGGCGCAATGTCGAGGACGCGGATGTGCGTAACTGTCTGTGCATGCTGACCTTCCTCCCGATGGATGAGATAGAACGCCTTTCCGCGCTCAAGGACAGCGCGATCAACGAAGCGAAAGAAGTCCTTGCATTTGAGGCGACCAAACTCGTACACGGCGAAGAGGAAGCGATCAAGGCGAGCGGCGCGGCGCGGGCTTTGTTCGGCGCGGGCGCGGACGGCAATATGGACGATGTCCCGACGTCGGAGATTGGCCGCGCCCGGCTTGCGGACGGGATCGGCGTTGTGACCTTGATCCGGGAGATCGGCCTTGTGGCGAGCAACGGCGAGGGATTCCGCGCGATCGAGCAGGGCGGGCTGTCCATCGACGGGGAAAAGGTGACGGACCCCAAGATGATGCTGACCGACGCCGATTTTGAAAAAGGCGGCATTCTGATCAAGAAAGGGAAGAAGACATACCATCGCATTCAAATCGTCTGAGGGAAGCGTTTGAACGAGGTGGTTTTTCCTTTCTTTTCACGAAACGGGGACCGCGCTTTCGCAGGGGACGGCGCATTGACATTTGCCGCAGCCGTAAAACGCGCCGTCCGGCGTGCTCACGGCGAGCAGATATTCATTGCAAAGTTTGTGGTCTTTCCCTTTTTCAAAGCTGATCGCGCGGCCCGGGCAGCGCTGTATACAGGCGCCGCATTCCGTGCAGTATTCGGTCAAGGTCTTGTAGGCGCGCGGCGTCAGCGGGAGCGGGAGCGAGGTGACGACGCTGCCGAATCTCCCCGCCATCCCTTTTTCTGTAATGACGCCTTTTGAAAGCGAAAAAGTCCCCAAGCCCGCGGCGTACGCAATATGCCGTTCCGACCAGTTGCTTGTATAGAGCGATTTCGGGTGTTCGTCAAATTTCATGAAAATCGTCATGCGGGGATCCGACATCGGATTGACGGCCCCGAATCCGTTTTTTTCAAGTTCGGCCGCGATAGCTTGCGAGAGTTTGATAAGGCACTCCTGCCCGTTGACCCGCGCTTGCTGCCAGATATCCGAAGGGCGGCCGCCCTTGCGGTTTTCCGCTTTGATTTCTTCCGTGAACGGCAGAAAGTAGGAAATGACCGTTTTCGCGCCCGGCAGCCATTCCGCGGGCTGCGTCAAATCGAGATTTGCTTCTTTGTTGCGGACGAGTGATTGAATGTAATCGTCTTCCGCGGCGGCGTATCCGACGATGGGATCGTTGAAAAACCGTATGCCGGCATACTCCGGTTTGCGCGCGGCCTCGGCGGAAATATGGTTGGAAACATCGTTATCCAAGAAGCCCTTTAAAAAATGGTAAACCGTATCTTTGTCCATGTTGCCCTCCGTGTCGGTGATGGCGATCCTCTCGCGTTCAGCCGCCTATAAAAATTATTACAATAAAATTATAACATGGATTGGACAGGAGAACGATCCATGCTGTATACTTTGACTTACGGCGTGGATGGCCCCTCGAACAGGGCCGGGTCCTGCGCAATGGAAACTTGTGAACCTCGTCAGGTCCGGAAGGAAGCAGCGATAAGCAGGAACCTCTATGTGCCGCAGATTTGCCCGGTCCTGTTCGGCGGGCGATTGTTTGATGACAGAGGGATTGACGGTACAATATTTCAATCAAAATGATCGCGGCGTTTGAATCGTGAAAATTCGGAATTAGGAGGAATATGGGACAGGCGCAGTACGAAGCAATCTATCGGCGGTTTCGGCCGCAGACTTTTGATAAAGTATTGGGACAGCGGCATGTCGTCAGCGTTCTGAAGAGTCAGATCGCGGATGGGAATGTGCCGCATGCCTATCTGTTCTCGGGGACGCGCGGCACGGGGAAAACGACGATGGCACGGCTGCTAGCCAAGGGCGTCAACTGCCTTGCGGACGGGCAGCGCCCCTGCGGTGTTTGCGAAAACTGCATCGCGATCCAAAACGGGATCTTTGTCGACGTTATCGAGATCGACGCCGCGTCCAACAATGGCGTGGACAATGTCCGCGACATCACGGCGGCGACGGTCTACCCGCCGTCGGTCGGCAGGAAGCGCGTATTCATCATCGACGAGGCGCATATGCTGACGCTGCAGGCCGCCAACGCTTTTCTGAAAACACTGGAAGAGCCGCCGGAAAACACGGTATTCATCCTCGCCACCACCGTGCCGGAGAAGCTTCCGGCGACCATCCGGTCGCGGTGTTTGTCTTTTGAATTCAAACGTGTGCCGGCCGCGATCATTGCCGAAGGAATGAAGGAAATCACGGGCGAGCTCGGGATCGACGCGGCGGACGACGCGCTGGCCCTCGTCGCGGCCAACGCGGACGGCTCTGTGCGCGACGCCCTCAGCATTCTCGAAACCTGCGTGTCGTCGGGCCAAAAAACGCTGGATCGAAACGATGTCCTCTCCGCGGTCGGGTCCGCGGGCGATGAAGTGATCGCGGCAATGTCCCTTGACGTATTCGCGGGAAAGACCGCGTCCGCGCTGATTCGGCTCAGCGAGGTTTTGAACGCGGGCAAGGAAGTGCGGCGCGTCATCGAGGACTGGATTGATTTTTCCCGGACGGCCCTGCTCGTGAAATATCTCGACAAGCCGCAGAACATCCTCAACCGCTCGCTCGAAAACATCGAGGCGGTCAAGGCGCAGACGGCGGATATGGACGAGAAATATTTGTCGGGGCAGATTTTGAAATTATCAAGGCTCTGCAATGAAAGCCGTTGGTCGGCGCATCCGGGCATTCTGCTCGAGATGCTGATCATTGAGATGAGCGAACGGAAGCAGCACCGTCAGGCTGTGTGAAAACGGAGGGAAACGAAACGATGGGTAAAGGCATGAAAGCGGGCAGGAAAAAATCCGGCGGCGGGTTCAGCGGCGGCGGCGGTTACGTTGGCGGCGGCGGGAAATCCGGCGGCGGGAAAGCGGGCGGCGGCCAGGCGGCGCAGATGCGCCAGATACAAGCCATGCAGGCTGAGATGGCCAAAGTGCAGGAAGAGCTCGAAGAGAAAGAAGTCGAAACGACCGCGGGCGGCGGCGCCGTGGCGGTCAAGGTCAACGGCAAGAAGGAGCTCGTTTCCATTACAATCGATCCGGATGTCATGGACAAGGACGATCCCGAAATGCTGCAGGACCTCATTCTCGTCGCGATCAATGAAGGGCTGCGCCAGATTGATGAGATGAGCCAAAGCGAGATGGCGAAGCTGACCGGCGGGCTCGGTCTGCCCGAAGGCATTCTGTAAAGGGCGCGGCCGGTGCAAAGCTACCCACAGCCGCTCGCGAAGCTGATTGCGGAGCTGTCCAAGCTGCCGGGCGTCGGCGGAAAGACGGCCCAGCGGCTTGCTTTTTATATCCTGTCGATGCCGGACGCGGAAGCTCTGTCCATCGCGGACGCGATTACATCGGCCAAGCGGGAGCTCAAATACTGTTCGGTCTGCGGCAATCTGACGGACATCGACCCCTGCGCGATCTGCGCGGACCCCTCACGCGACAAGAGCATCGTCTGCGTGGTCGAAACGCCGAAAGACGTGGTGGCCATTGAGCGCATGAAAGAATACAAGGGGCTTTATCACGTCCTGCATGGCGTCATTGCCCCCATGAGCGGCATCGGCCCCGAGGATATCAATGTGAGCAGTCTGCTCGTGCGGCTCCGCGAATCCGACGAGGCCGCCGAGGTCATCGTCGCGACCAACCCCAACATCGAAGGCGAGGCGACGGCGATGTATCTCGCCAAGCTCATCAAACCCTCGGGGATCAAGGTCTCGCGCATTGCGCACGGCGTCCCGGTCGGCGGCGATCTCGAATATACGGACGACGTCACACTCGCAAAAGCCATGGAAGGCCGCCGCGAGCTTTAATTATATTATTCGATATTATTCAATAATAATTTCGCCGGTCATTCAATCAGAATCGCGGCGAGCGATACCGCTATGCCTGCGAGAAACAGCGCGATGGCGGCCTTATTCAGGCACTTCCCGTTCCCGAAAACATGGTGCCTGATTTCCGATACGACGATGGTGAACAGGGCGCCTCCCGACAAGGCGAAGAGGATGGCGAGAAAGAGTTCGCCGACCGCGGGGATGAGCGCGGACAGAAGGCTGCCGAGCAAGAGCGTGACGCCCGAGAGCAAGGCGAAGCGCACGGCGCGCGCGGCGGAAGCGCCGCCCCGGATCATGGAAAGGCTGATGGCCATGCCGATCGGGAAATTGTGCAGCAGGATCAGCGCCGCCCAAACAGCGCCGAGCCGCGGATCAAACCGAAGGCCGTAGCCCAGCACGATGCCCTCGGGAAAATTGTGGATCGCGATCGCGACGAGCAGAACCAAACTAAGGGCGCCCTCATTGAACCCATGCGGCTCGGGAGCCGGCCCGCGCGGATGCCCGCGCCCGCGCGAAACCCTTTCGCTGATCCGGGTGAGCGCCCACGCTAGGACGCCGCCGGCGGCAAGGACAAGGATCATAGCGGCCGATCCGGACAATTCAAAACTTTCCGGAATAATGGAAAAGAACAAGAGCCCCGAAATCACTCCCGATGCGAAAGCCATGCAATGTTCGGACTGAATCCTGTTCCCGCGGGACATCAAAGAACCGGCAATACTCCCGGCTCCTGTCCCCGCAATGCCGGCAAGCCCGGCGATCAATAATATCAGCGGCATTGCCTACGCGTTTCCGCTGCGCGCGATACGAGCCATGATTCGTTTACACTTTCAATGTTTGTATTATAAATAAATCCATCGCTTTGATTATAATGTATGGAACTTGAAAACTCAACATTTGCCGTCATGGCAAAAGCTCATCTTTTTCACCCACCTTTTTTGCAGGTAAAATACTCCCCAAACAGTTACTGTAACTGTTTGGGGAGTATTGTTTAGTGATTATGCCATCGTCATGTGTCAAAAGGGAATCTATTCGGTTTTAGGCGCTTTTTTGTCAATAAGTTCAATACGTTCTGCATCAAACGTTTTCTTGATTTGTGAATAGAGAATTGTCATGACAAGAGATATTATTATTAGAACAATGTATGCTTGGTTGTAGCTTTGAAATTTGGCATACATAGTCATCATAAAAGTGAAG
>JAITNA010000182.1 GCA_031290715.1 Eubacteriales Family XIII. Incertae Sedis bacterium
CAGGAAGGAATACGACCGCTTCCTTGGGATTCGCGACCTCAAAAGCGTTCAGACAAAAAAATTATCGGAAATCCTTCGGGCGAATGAAAGCTGTGCCTATCTGCGCGGACATACGGGACGGCCGACCGGGTCAATTCAGCCGATTCAGTCTGCCGATGATTTTCGCGCGGCGTTTCCGCTCACGGAGTACGAGGATTATTTGCCCTATATCGAGCGCATCGCCGCCGGGGAGAAGAATGTCCTGACGACGGAGGATGTACTCTGTTTTCAAACGACCGGGGGGAGTACTTCGGCGTCGAAGCTGATCCCGTATACCGCCTCTCTGAAGCGGGAGTTTCAAAACGGGCTGCGCCCGTGGCTCTGCGATTTGTACACGAACGGGCCGGGGCTTGGGGCGGGAAAAGCCTATTGGTCCGTCACGCCGGCAATCCATGAGCGGCGGCGTACGGAGGGCGGCGTCCCCATCGGTTTTGAGGACGATACCGCATATTTCGGAGGCTTGTTTGAGCGGCTGTCCGGTATTCTTCTCGTAACGCCCGATATACCGGACGGCGCGGGGACGGACGATTTCTACCGGATCACCGCGGAAGCGCTGCTCCGCTGCCGACGCCTGACCTTCCTTTCGGTCTGGAATCCGACGCTGCTCACCCTGATTTTGGAATACATCGAAACACACTGCGGCGCAGAGAAACGCGCTTTTCCGCAGCTGAAAATGATCAGCTGCTGGTGCGACGCGACCGCCGCCCGCTATCTCCCGAAGCTTCGCGCCCTGCTGCCCCACGCGGAAATTCAGCCGAAAGGGCTGCTCTCCACAGAGGGCTTTGTTTCCGTGCCCATTCTCGGGGAAACCGGCGCGCGGCTTGCGGCGACATCGCATTTCTTCGAGTTTCTGTCGGCCGCGGACGGCCGCGCCCATCTCGCGCACGAGCTGACGCCCGGCGAGGAATACGAGGTCGTCCTCACCACCTCGGGCGGGCTCTACCGCTACCGCACACACGACGTCGTTCTGGCTTTGGACCGGACGCCCCGCCTGCGTTTCCTCGGAAGAAACGGCAAGGTATCCGATTTGTTTGGGGAAAAACTGAATGAGCGGTTTATTTCAGCGATCATGGAAACAGTCGAAAGCGATTTCTGCATGCTTGCCCCGGAAACAGATTATTATATCCTCTATATAAAAACGGAAACAATCCCGCTCCGATTTGAGGAAGAGCTGATGAAAAACTTTCATTATCAATACTGCCGCGATTTGGGTCAACTGAAACCACTGCGCATCTTTCGCCTGACCGGCGACCCGGCAAGCGCCTACCTTGCCGCGGCCGCGGAAAACGGGCAAAAGCTCGGCGGCATCAAACCCCCGGCCCTAAGCCTCACGGGTGGCTGGACCCGCATTTTTGAGGGAGCGTTTGTCCATATATAATACGGGGATATACACTTGACAAGGTACCCGAAATGATAAATAATAAGAAATAATAAGAAATAATAAGAAATAATAAGAAATAATAAACACTAATAAAGAATAACAAGAAGTAACAAAGGCATGGGCAATGATGATCGACAATATATTCTCGCCTACATTTGGCAACAGGCCCCAACAAATCGTTGGGCGCGAAAAAGAGATCGCTGATTATATCGAAGGTCTGAAAGCAAATCCCGGCCATCCCAATCGCGCGACGTTTTTTATCGGACAAAGGGGCATGGGGAAGACCGCATTGCTTCTTGAATTGGCGGACCGGGCTAAGGAGTTTGGATTTATATCGGTGCGTGTCACGGCAAGCGAACGGATGCTCGATGAGATTATCGAGGGGATTCAGCTTGCCGGTCTGCGCCTTCGTGAGAAAAAAGGGAAGGCTGTTAAAAGCGTCAGCGCGGGCGCATATGGTTTTTCCTTCGGGCTTACATTTACTGACGATATACAAAACAACTACGGGTTTCGTACGAAACTGACACTGCTCTGCGAAGCGCTCGCAAAGCGCGGCAAAGGTATTTTGCTGCTTGTTGACGAGATCCGCACAAACACCCCGGAAATGCGCGAGTTGGCGACGACATATCAGCATTTGGTGGGCGACGGGACAAATATAGCTTTCGCAATGGCAGGATTGCCAAACGCGATTTCCAATGTATTGAATGATGATATCCTTACATTCCTAAACCGCGCGCAAAAAGTGCGGCTCGGCGCTTTGCCGCTGAACGATATCAGCGTGTACTTCATGGACGTATTCCGCGGCATAGGCGCCGCCGCGGATCCGAAAGTGTTGGATTCGGCGGTCGTCGCGACAAAGGGATACCCCTATCTGCTTCAACTGATCGGCTACAACATCATCAAGCAATTGGGGAATACAGACACCATTACTTCATCAATTGCAGAACTTGCTGTAATCAATTCAAAGCGGGCCTTGGAACAGGATATTTTCATTCCGTGCCTGCGAACGCTCTCGAACGAAGACAAGCGGTTTCTTGAAGCAATGGCAAAAGATCCGGTCGTCAGTCGTGTAGCGGATTTGAAAGAAAGGCTGAACGTGACCGGATCTCATATCCAAACATACAAAGAGCGTTTGATCGAAGCGGGGGTCGTCGATTCGCCGGGGAGGGGCCTGTTGGAATTTTCCGTTCCATACCTCGGCGCGTATCTCCGGGGAGAAGTGTAACAAAAGAGGACAAATGACCCGTCCCCTTTTGCCCGCATATCAGAAGGAGGAAACACGAACATGGATTTTCAAAAGACAGACGGCGTGGTGGTCAACGCGGACGACGCGAAACGGGTGGCAAAAGCGCACAAAATCACATCCTACGATCTGCTTTGGCTCAGCGAGCGGGAGGATCTGGAAGAGCGCTCCGATCCCGTCGACGCGGCGCATTTTGTCTACCAAACAGCCAAAAACCTCGGGGCGGACGCGTTGTTTGAAGCGGGCGTCCAGCATTACAAGGGAGACGGCGTTCCTATGCAACGAAAGGCCGCTATTGCCTTTTTCGCGATGGCCGCAGAGCTTGGCCATGTCCCGGCGATGGTCAACACGGGCATGATGTTCAAGGATGGCGACGGCGTGGAACGCAATTACGAGGAAGCGTATTATTGGTTTTGGAACGCCATGATGAAACGGGACGCGCGAGCAACGTATTTCTTGGGCGATTTTTATATGAACGGCTACGGCGTGGTTGAAGTCAATCACGCGCAAGCGGCGGATTATTATCAAATATCCGCTAAGGCGGGGCATCCCGCGTCGCTGTATAATCTTGGCGTGATGACCTTCAACGGATACGGCGTTCCTAAAGATGAGGACGCCGGGATAGCGCTGATCAAAGCGGCGGCGGAGCACGGCTTTGCACCCGCGCTGAAGGCTTTGGGGATAGAGTAAGCAAAAGTGGCGGCGAACGGCTGCAACACCGGAAACGATGATTTTGGCGTCAGCTACGGCCTTACAATCGAAACCGCCATAAAAATGGTATTATATAAAACGGAGGAAAGAGAAATGGCATTATTCGGCAAGAATAAAAGGGGCGCGGGAAACCCGCAGTCAGGCGACGGGGAAACCCTCTTTCAGCAAGGCGTGGCGTTTTACGAAGCCGAGGAATATGTCGAAGCCGCCGTCTGTTTTGAAAAAGCAGCCGAACAGGGTATCACATCAGCGCAGTTCAACCTCGGCCTGATGTACGATAACGGCCAGGGCGTCAAGCAAGACGACGCGAAGGCCGCTTATTGGTACGAGAAAGCAGCCGAGCAGGACCACGCAAAAGCGCAGTTCAACCTCGGCGTGATGTGCGATAACGGCCAGGGCGTCAAACAAGACGACACAAAAGCCGCTTATTGGTACGGAAAGGCCGCCGAACAGAGACACGCGGACGCGCAGTTCAACCTCGGCGTGATGTACAATAACGGCCGGGGCGTCAAACAAGACGAGGCAAAAGCCGCCGTCTGTTTTGAAAAAGCAGCCGAACAGGGGCA
>JAITNA010000233.1 GCA_031290715.1 Eubacteriales Family XIII. Incertae Sedis bacterium
CGGTCGATTACTTCATCAAAATTATATTTCGTCATCATTCAGCGCCTGCGCGAGGTCCGCGATGAGGTCGTCCGCGGATTCTATGCCGACCGACAGGCGCAGCAGCCGGTCGTCGATGCCGATTGCGAGCCGGTCTTTCTCGGGGATGTCCGCGTGGGTTTGCAGCATAGGATAGGTGATCAGGCTTTCCGTCCCGCCAAGGCTTTCCGCGTAGCGGATGATGTTCACGCGTTCAAGCGCCTGTTTCACCAAGCCCGCGGATGTTACGGAAAAGGCAATCATCGCGCCGTACCCCGTGGCTTGCCGCGAAGAAAGCGCGTAGTCCGGGTGCGCGGCCAGACCCGGATAATGTACGCCGGATACCGACGGATGTTCGGAAAGCCAGGCGGCGATACGCAGGGCGCTTTCCTGCTGCCGCTCGAGCCGGAGCGCCAACGTCTTGATCCCGCGAATCAGCAGAAAACTATCGAAAGGCGCAAGCCCGGATCCCGTCGTTTTGGCGATGAATCTCAGTTTTTCCGCGGCCGCCGCGCCGCGCACAGCCAAAAATCCCGCGATCGTGTCGTTGTGCCCGCCGAGGTATTTTGAGCCGCTGTGCAGCACGATGTCCGCGCCGAGCAGAAGCGGTTTCTGGAAATAGGGCGTCAAAAAAGTATTGTCGACGATGAGCAGAATGCCGCGGTCTTTCGCGATCCGGGCAATCTCCGCAATATCGAAAATGTTCATCATGGGGTTGGTCGGCGTTTCGATGTAGATCGCTTTCGTTTCCGGCCGAACCTCGCGGCCCACATCGCCGGTACGGGCCGCGTAGGAAAAACAAATCCCTTTCGGCTCTAATATCCGGTCAAAGAGCCGGTAGGTACCGCCGTACAAATCCCCGGATGCGACGATGTGGTCGCCGGGCCGGAAAAGCTCCATGAGCGCCGACACCGCCGCCATGCCGGACGAAAAGGCAAGGGCTTCATCCGCTTCCTCCAAATCCGCGATCAGGTATTCAAGCTGCTCGCGCGTAGGGTTTTGCTGACGCGTGTAATCGTAGCCCGTCGTTTCCGACAAGCCGGGGTGCGAAAAAGTAGCCGTCTGATAGATGGGCGTCGCAATCGCCCCCGTCGCTTCATCAATCTTCTTTTTCCCATGTACGCAAAGCGTTTCAAAATCCATACAATCACTCCTTCGTTTCACTCGGTACATCATAGCATAGAGTCCCGCAAAAACACAAGATAAAGCATACTAATGTTATATGGTATAACGGGAAGCACAAATAGGAATGAAAACTCATAATACGCATTCATGAATATTCATGAATATTCCATTATGTCGAACTTTCCCCCTTGTGCATTCCCGCGGGCATTGCTATAATTTCATCGGGAGGTTTTGGCAATGACACAAGTTAATCCGGCAAATACCTATCATATAATATTTGAAGGATCCTCTTTCATTTTCGTCTTTCTTGTCTTTTTTGTATGACGATCAATATTGATAAGATTGTGGGGCTTGCGGACCGGGAGAGCATTGCTCTTGGGATTCGTTTGTTCAGCGAGCGGAAAGTTGAAGCTGACATCGACAAACGGACAGGGCGTGATGTGTCCGCGACAGTACTCGGCGACGGGGACAAATCCTATTATGTGAATTTGAGCTTCCCGAAAGGGCTTGGGGGCGATATCGGCGCAGCGGTTTGCACTTGCCCGAAGTCGGTGAAGAAGTACGGGTATTGCGAGCATATTGTCGCGGTCTACTTGGAAGTACAGGATGCCAATATTAATGCCGAACTCGGCGAAGCCGGCACGGACGGCGGGCCCCCGGATGCGCATAGCCGCGGTGAGGATCACGAGCGCGGCGGGGAGGGCGATTCCGGGGGGAAAGAGCCGGACCGTGATGGCGGCAATCACGGCGGCAATCAGAACGGCGAGCCCATGGATGCGCATAGCGGCGGTCAGGACAAAGAATATGGCCAAGAATATGGCGAAGAACATGGCGAAGAACATGAATATAATAATGATTGGTATGACGGCGAATATGACGAAGAATATGATGACGATGACGACGATGATGATTACCGCGGCTCGTATTCTTTAGCGTCACAGCGCGGAGGCGATGTGTTCACCGCGCGGCCGCGAGGCACGGATTATTCCGCCTTGATGATGATCCGCGAATACGCGTTGCGCGCGGCCAACCGCGCGGCGGCGCCGAAAACAGCGGGGGAGCGGGCTGCGCTGCAAGCGACGCTGCATATGGCGAAAGCCGATGATTTCTGGCTGACTTTCAAGGCGGGATCGAAAAGGCTCTATGTACTTCAAAATCTTGTGACGTTTCACGACGGTTTTCAAAAATCCGAAGTGCTGAAGCTCGGGAAAAATTATTCGCTTTTGCTTGGGCGCACGGCCTTTGAAGAGGACAGCCTTCCGTTGCTGGATTTCTTTTTTGCCTATTACCGGAACCCGTTTTATTCGTCGCGCTATCGGGCGAATTATCAAAAAAATATGGAGCTGACCCCCAATGCGCTCGATGCCTTTTTTGAGCTGCTTTTGACGGAAAATGTTTCCGCGGAGCTTGCTTTCATGGACGGCGTCCATTCCATTCTCGATCAGGATTGCCCCGTCAAAATCCGCCTTGCCGCCGCGGACACGGGCGCGGAGCTCTCTTGCCCGGACTATTATCAGCTGCTTTGCGGATATCGCCATCTTTATGTCATTCACAAAAACAATATCTATCGCTGTTCGGAAGCGTACAAGAAAGCGTGTTACCCCCTGCTGCAGGCCATGGCGCGCGGCGCTGTGATTTTCCTCGCGGAGAAAGAGCTTGCGGCATTGTTCGCTGCCGTAATAAAAACCGCGGAGGTATTTTTGGAGATTGAGGTCGATCCGGATCTGGCCGGATTTGCGCCGCCGCCGCTTGTGTCCAAAGTCTATTTTGACGTCGCGGGCGATCCGGACGGGAACGGCGTCATCGCGCACGCGTCGTTTTCCTATGACGGGAAATCTCATGACGCGTTTGAAACCAAGCTGCTGACACAGTCCTTTGATATCGCCGGGGAGATGTTTCTCGAAAATCTCCTGATTTCCTACATGGGCAAATTGAAGATCTCTCCGGGTACGCTTCTGCTCAAAGACGACGATGCCGTTTATGAGCTGGCGGTCCGGGGGCTTACGGAGATTGCGCAGTTTGCCGAGGTATACATCTCGGATGAATTCAACAAGATCAGCGTTCGACCGCCCGCCGTTGTCAGCGTGGGCGTGAAAGTGAACGGGCGCTTGCTTGAGGTGGATTTTGATGTGGAAGGGCTCGATTTTTCGGAATTGGTCGGCGTGCTCGGCAGCTATCGGCGCGCCCGAAAGTACCATCGTTTGAAGGACGGGTCGTTTTTGCCGCTTGAGGATGACGCCATTTTGCAGCTTTCCGAGCTTGCGGATGGGCTTGACCTTTCGGAGGGGGCGCTTGCGTCCGGCCGCGCGCAGCTCGACGCGAATCGGGCGTTATATATTGATACGATCATGAAACAGCACGAGGAATTGCGTTATGAACGTGATGCGGCGTTTCGGAATATTATCCGCAATATGAAAGATGTCGCGGACGCGGATTTTCGCATTCCGGACGACATGAACAAGACGCTGCGCAATTATCAAAAGACGGGCTATCGCTGGCTGCGCACCCTCGAAATGATGAGCCTTGGGGGGATATTGGCGGACGACATGGGCCTTGGGAAAACGATTCAGGTCCTGGCGCTTTTGCAGGCCAAGAAGGATGAGTCGGATCAGGCTTTGCCGACCATCGTGGTCTGCCCCTCCTCTTTGGTGCTGAATTGGGAAAGCGAGAGCGGGAAGTTCACGCCGAATCTCCGCGTACTGGCGATGACGGGCGGCGCGGCCGAGCGCAGGGAAGCCATCAAACAGGTTTCGTCTTACGATTTGCTCATCACGTCTTACGATCAACTCAAGCGCGACATTGCGCTTTATGAAAATACCGCGTTTGATTTTGCCGTATTGGACGAAGCGCAGTTTATCAAAAACCACAATACGCAAAACGCGAAGTCCGTCAAAAAACTCAAAGCAAATACGCGGCTTGCCTTGACCGGGACACCGGTCGAAAACAGTCTTGCCGAGCTATGGTCGATCTTTGATTTTATGATGCCCGGTTACCTGTACAGCTACCATCATTTCCGAAAGAAATTTGAAACGCAAATCGTGAAATACCGCGAGGAAAAAGCGACGGAAAGACTGCGCGCTTTGGTGCGCCCGTTCATCCTGCGGCGGCTCAAGAAGGACGTTCTGAAAGAGCTGCCGGAAAAAACGGAATCCGTCCTGCTTTCTCCGATGGGGGAGGAACAGCGCAAAATATATCTTGCGACCCTTGCTCAGGTCAAGAAGGAATTGGCCGAAAAATTAGAAGAAGCGGGGGAGGCGCAGGGGCGTATCGTGGTCTTGGCCGCGCTCACGCGGCTGCGGCAGATTTGCTGCGACCCCGCGCTTCTTTACGAGGATTATCGCGGCGGGAGCGTCAAGTCGGACGCTTGCATGGAACTGCTTGAAAGCATGATCGACTCGGGGCATAGGGCCTTGCTGTTTTCGCAGTTCACCTCTATGATGAGCCTGCTCGAAAAACGCTTCGCGGAAAAAGGGATTCGTTATTATCGCTTGGACGGCTCGACGCCAAAAACGGAGCGGCAGTTTTTGGTCAATGAATTCAACAGCGACGACACTTCCGTTTTTCTGATTTCGCTGCGGGCCGGCGGGACGGGGCTCAACCTGACCGGCGCGGACGTTGTGATCCACTACGACCCATGGTGGAATATCAGCGTGCAAAACCAGGCGACCGACCGCGCGCACCGGATCGGGCAGGTGAACAAGGTGCAGGTCTACAAACTGATCGCGAAGGATACGATTGAGGAGCGCATTTTGAAACTCCAAGATCAGAAAGCGAGCTTAGCCGAGAGCATTATTCAAAAAGGCGGGAACGCGTTCGACGCGCTCAGTAAGGATGAGCTGCTTTCGCTATTTGAGGAACGGTGATTTCATTTGCAGTAGCCGGCTAATACGTCCCAGATTTCGGGAGCTTGCAGACCGAGCCGCCATGCGGCCGCGCCGCCGAGATCGTACGAGCGCATGACGTCGAGCCGCGTTTTCTGCGACGCGGCGTCCTCCATCCAGATCTGATAAAAAGCACCGGCTTCTTCATATTCCACATAGTTTTGGCCCGTTTCTTCGTCCCACTCCGGCGTGAGCCCGCGCTTTTCGATCCACTCGCGCTGTGTCTTTTGCCCGACCGCGGCAGCGTCGGAGGCTCCGTCCTTCGTCGTCCATATGCGCGTGTAGAACGGCACCGCGTTGACGACCTTGCGGGCCGGTACTTCCTCGAGTGTCCGCCGGATCCCTTCCTCGACGAAGCCGATCGAAGCGACCGAACCCGCTTCATCAAGCCCGCCGATGTGCTCGTCATATCCCATGATCACGACATAGTCCGCGACTTCGCCTTGCACCGTCCGGTTGTAATGCATCGTGCGCTCCCGCGGGACGGCGTCGTCGATCGAGAACACCAATCCGGCATGGCGGCACGCGACGGACAGCTCGCGCACAAATTGCGTGAAATGCGCCCCGTCGCCGCTCGGTACCAATTCAAAGTCCAGATTGATCCCGTCCAAATCGTATTCCCGCGCCGCCGCCAGCAGATTTTCGATCAGGGTTTTTCTGCTTTCGCTCTGGGAGAGCAGCTCGTGCCGGTCAAACGGTTCCGACGCTTCAAAGTCGCTCACGAGCGCCCAGACCTCTATCCCCCTCGCGTGCGCCTGCGCGACGTAATCCGCCGACGCGATGCTGTTCAGCGCCCCGGACGCGTCCGTCACGCGAAGCCATGTAGGCGAGAGCACATTCACGGGATACGCGCCGTCCATCATGTCCCAGATGAAATGATTCGCGTCCCGCACCGCGACCTGATGCCACACCAAGCAGACCTTCCCGTCCCGCACCAAGTCCGTATAAGGCGGGGCCGCGTAGTCCGTGACCGGCACCCCCGTTTTGATTTCGCTCCCGGAAAGCCGGCGCGTTTCCGCGAAGCCGACGAGCGCGTCCGCGGTCTTGACCAAAGACCATTCCCCGTTTTCTTCAATAATCGTCACAAGCGCGCCTCTTCGCAGGTCGGTCAGCACGGCGCTTTTGCGGCTTTTTTCGGTTCTCAGCGCGGCGTCCCGGTTCAGCGCCGCGGTGCGGATTTCCCCCCACTCGGTATACATTTGAACGCGGTACGGCTCCGTGAAAAGTTCCCATGAAAAATTCGCGAAGTTCTTCACATAATCAAGCGCGATGTAGCTGACCCCCTCCTCCGTGCGGCAGCAGACGAAATCGGTTTCGACCGTTTTCACCGCGCCCGCGGCCGCGCCGGCTTCGGCGTGCCGTACATAAGAAGTCTTTCCGAATTCCGCGCGCACCACCTCGTCCGCGGAAGTGTAAAGCACGACGCCGTCCTCCGCGTTCGCGTAGAAGCAATCGTTCAAATACTTCTTCACGCTGTCCGCGTCGAGATAGCAGACGCCGTCAAAAACACGGGCCCGCTCGCTGATCTGCTCGTCGCCGAGCAAAACCGCGGCTTCATCTTCCCGCGTGAACCCGAAATGATCCCGCAAGTCCGCGCGCTCATCCGAATAGGAATATCGTTCATACAGCGGCCAAACGACAAAAATCACCGCCGCAAGCAGGATTATTATTACAATAACGGCAGGAAAGCGTTTTCTTCCCGCAGTCCCCCTTGTCACGAGATCACGACGGCCGTCCCGCTCACCGCGACCATCAGCATATTGTTTCCGCTGCCGAGGACCTCATAATCGATGTCGATGCCGACCACGGCGTTTGCGCCCGCGGCCTGCGCCCGATTTTGCATCTCGAAGATCGCGGAATCCCGCGCCCGGATCAATTCCTCCTCGTAGCTTCCGGACCGCCCGCCGAAGAAATTCGTCAGGCCGGCCGCGATGTCTTTCACAAAGTCGATTCCCGCGATGACCTCCCCGGTCACCACGCCCCGGTATTCCGTAATGGGATGCCCTTCAATTGTCGGCGTCGTCGTAAGGATCATTTTTCACCGCCTTTCCGCAGAGAGAT
>JAITNA010000248.1 GCA_031290715.1 Eubacteriales Family XIII. Incertae Sedis bacterium
CCCAATACCCCCGCCGGCGAACGCGCGCGCACAAGCGCCATCAAACAGCGGCTTGCCGGGTCGGTCATGGACTACATGGTGCCGCAGAAGTTCGTGTATGTGGACGAGCTCCCGCTCACGTCCAACGGCAAGCTCGACCGGAAGCGCGTCACAGAGGAAGTGAACCGCTCATGATTTTCATGTCCCCCTATGAAACGCCGTTTTATTTTATCGTATTCGGGATCGCCGTCGCCCCGCTTGGCTTGCTGCTGTTTTTCGGGAAGAAACGGCTGTGGTACCAATGCGCCCTGACGGTTTTCTTCCTTTATATGAGCTTTGGCGGCGCGCGTTACAAGCAGGGGATTGCGTTGGCCGCGTACCTGATTTTCCAAACAGCCCTGGCAACCGCATATTTCAAATATCGTCAAAAACACAACGCGGCGCCTGTTTTTATTATCGCAACGCTGCTCGCGGTCCTGCCTTTGGCGCTCGTGAAACTTTCCCCCGTACTCTCGGAAAGCCTGTCCGCGGCGGGGTTCCTCGGGATTTCCTATTTGACCTTCCGGTCGGTGCAGGTCGTCGTCGAAACGCGCGACGGGCTGATCAAGGAATTCGGGCCGCTGCGCTACGTGCTGTTCCTGACGTTTTTCCCTGCGATATCCGCCGGCCCCATCGACCGCTACCGGCGCTTTTCGGGGGAGCTCTTCGCGCCGCCGGGCCCGGACCGCTATGCGGAATTGGTCGGACAGGGGATTCAGCACATCTTCATGGGATTTTTGTATAATTACATCATTGCGCATTTGCTCGGGCATATGCTGCTGCCGCTCGTGAAAGAATACGTCCTTTCGGGCGGCGGATTCCTTGGGATTTTGTATTATATGTACGTGTATAGCCTCTATCTGTTCTTCGATTTTGCGGGATACAGCAAGTTTGCCATCGGGGCCGCCTGCCTGATGGGGTATGACATCCCGCCCAATTTCAACAAGCCGTTTTCGAGCGGGAACATCAAGGAGTTTTGGAATCGCTGGCATATGACGCTGTCTTTCTGGTTCCGCGACTACGTGTACATGCGCCTGATGCTGTTTTTCCTGAAGAAAAAGGTGTTCAAGAGCAAAGTGGCCGCGTCGAACCTTGCGTATTTCGCGCTCTTTCTCCTCATGGGGCTTTGGCACGGGATTACTTGGTATTACATCGCGTACGGCCTGTATCACGCGGCCATGATCTGCCTGACCGACGCATGGCTGCGGTTCAAGAAGAAGCACAAGGACGGGCTCCCGCACGGGCGTTTCACGCGGGCGCTGTCCGTCGTCATCACGTTTCACGCGGTATGCGCCGGGTTTTTGATTTTTTCCGGATTTCTGAACGAGCTGTCGGAGCGGATGTAAGGGATGTCACGGATGTCACGATAACAATAACGGAGGTACTTTATAATGATGGAAACGAAAGAAACCGTATTGGATATTTTAGAGGAAATCACCGGCACGGACGAGGTGCGGGAAAATCCGGATTTGGATTTGTTCGGCGAGGGCATTCTGGATTCGCTCGGCGTCGTGCAGTTTCTCGTGGAATTGGAAGCGCGCTGCGGGGTGTCGGTGCCGGCTTCGGAGTTTGACCGCAGCCGTTGGGCGACGCCGCGGGACATTGCCGACCGCGCGGCGGAGTGGGCGCAGTGAGCGCGAAGCGAAAACTCCTGTCGGCGGTACTGCCGCTGATGATCGCCTTCGCGCTCGTCGCCGGGGCCTTTCTTTTGGCGTTCGGAGGGGTGGGAATCTCCGAACAAAGGCTGAACACGGCGGCGTCCTCCCTGTCGGAATTGATCATCAAAGGGGAGAGTGTGAAAAACCACGGCGCCGAACATCCGAACTATGTCCTTTTCTGCGGTTCCTCGGAGCTCCGGCGTTTTGACCCCTTCCACCCGTCGGTGCTTGCGGAAAAATATCAGCGTTGGTACCGCCCCTTCCTCCTCGGCACGGCCGGAACGCAGTCGATGATTCATTTTTTGGCGCTGCAATCGGTGGGGGACGGTCTTTCCGGTCAGCGCGCGGTATTCATTATTTCCCCGCAATGGTTTCAGGACGAGGGCTTGGACGAGGGTTCCTTTGATGAGTTTTTCTCGCCGATACAGGTGTTTGAGTGGATATGCGAAGACGACGCGGATCCCGTTTCGCGCGTGTATTTCGCCAAACGAATGTTAGCTTTTGAACTCGTCCGGCAGGATGGCCTGCTGAACGGCGTTTTTGAAAAAATCGCGGCGGGCAAAACCGCGGACCGTTCGGAAATGATTCGCTGCCGCGACCGGCTTTACGCGCTCAGCGCGGAGGACCGGCTTTTCGGGAATTTCTTTGCGGAAAGCCACCGGGGCGCCATCCGCGCCCACATGAAAAGGCTGCCGGATGTCTACGACGCGGATCGGCTTGACAATCTGGCTTTTCAAATCGGCGAACGGGAATCCGGCAACAACGAGTTTCAGATACAAAATCGTTACTACACAGACCGTATCAAACTCCGGCTGAAATTTTTCAAGGGACGGCAGAAAGAGGTTTCCTACGACAAGTCCCCCGAGTACGGAGATTTTCAATTGGTGCTGAACGAAATCGCGAAAAACAAGATGGATGTCCTGTTTATCATCCCGCCCGTCAATCAGCGCTGGGCCGAATACATCGGGCTGAGCAAGGATATGTATCTTCGTTTTGAGGCAAAGATCAGGGAGCAGCTCCTCGCGCAGGGCTTCGACCGCATTCTCGATTTGTCCCGTCAGGGGGGAGAGCCCTATTTCATGCAGGACCCCACGCACTTAGGCTGGCGCGGGTGGGTGGCCATCGACCGCGCGGTAAAGCCGTTTCTGGAGGAAGAGCCGGCGCGGGGGCCGGAGTACAAAATAGACCCATACTACTTTTCCGACGAATGGTGCGGGAAGGTGGTTTCCGAATAGGATAAAGGCGCTATCGGCGGGGAGGAAACAGCCGGCTTGGGGGCGTTACGGCAACAGCCCGAGTTCCCGCGCGCGCAGTACTGCGTCCATGGCGTTGTTCACGTCCAATTTTCGATAGGCATAGAACAGGTGGGTCTTGATCGTGGGGACGGCGATCCCCG
>JAITNA010000064.1 GCA_031290715.1 Eubacteriales Family XIII. Incertae Sedis bacterium
TTCGGCAGGGCGCGCTTTTGTCGGCGGTCAACAATGTCGCGGAGATGTTTCTCGAAAGCGAAAATACGGAGGTCGATCAGGACGAGCTGAACCACGCCCTGCACATCCTTTCCGCGGCCGTCGGCGTCGACCGGTCCTTCTTCTGGCGCAACGAACGCGGGGACGGCGGCGTCCTGTATTCCAGGCAAATCGCAAGCTGGAAAAAGGACGACGATCCGCCCGCGCTGCTCACGGTCCCGTTCGCGCAGGTACTTTCCAACCTCCCCGGCGTCCACGGCGACGAGAGCCTTGAGGTCATCAACATCCTCTGCAAAGAGCTTCCGGCGGACTCCGTCGATCAAAACGCGACGGCCGGCATGAAGTCCCTGTTGGTCACGCCCATCATGTTCAGCGGGACATTTTGGGGCTTCATCACGTTCGAGGATTACACCGCGGAAAGGCGCTTCACAAAAGAGGAGGAGGATATCCTGACGTCCGGCGGCACGATGGTCGCGAGCGCCCTCATGCGTTTGGAATTCATGGAAAGCCTTGTTCTCGCGCGCGAAGAAGCGCTGCAGGCGGGAATCGCGAAAAGCGAATTTCTCGCCCGCATGAGCCATGAAATCCGCACGCCTCTGAACGCCGTAATTGGATTGACAAATCTGGCGCTGAAAACAAACGATCCCGTGAAAACGCGGGGGCATCTGGAAAAGATCGTCGATTCTTCCCACCAGCTGCTCAATATTATCAATGATGTTCTCGATATGTCCAAGATCGAGTCGGACAAATTTGAAATCAGCAATGTGGAATTTCTGTTCAGCAAATTGATCAATCATGTCCGTAATGTGGTGCAGGTCAAGATCGGCGAAAAACACCAGAATTTCCTCACTGATTTTGATTTCGACCCGGCGATCGAGGTGGTGAGCGACGACCTCAGGCTCTCTCAGGTCCTGATCAATCTGCTGAACAACGCGATCAAGTTCACGCCGGATTACGGCGATATCACGCTGATTCTTCGGATCAAAGACCTTGGCGGCGACCGCCTGATCCTTCACGCCGAGGTGCGCGACAGCGGCATCGGGATCAGCGATGAACAGCAAGCCAAGCTGTTCCGGTCGTTCGAGCAGGCGGACGGCAGCATTACGCGGAAATTCGGCGGTACCGGCCTCGGCCTTGCGATTTCCAAGAAGATTATTACGCTGATGGATGGGGATATTTGGGTCGAAAGCGCCCTTGGCGAAGGATCCGCGTTTATTTTTGAAGTGGAGCTGTCGCGTGTGATCGCAAGCCAAAAACTCAGCAGCGCGTACCTCCCGGAAAACTCCGAAGCCCATGAATACAACTGGACAGGGAAAAAACTCCTCCTTGTCGAGGATATCGATATCAACCGGGAGATTGTCGTCGGGCTGCTCGAGGATACGGGCGTCGAAATATGCAGTGCGGAAAACGGCCTGATCGCATTGGAAAGATTCAAATCCGGGGAAAAGTTCGACCTCATCCTCATGGATGTGCAAATGCCCGTCATGGATGGCATCGAAGCCACGCGCAAGATTCGCGAAACCGCAACGCGGCCGGCGCTGACCATCCCCATTATCGCGATGACCGCCAACGCCTTCAAGGACGATCAGGAACGCTGTCTGAACGCGGGCATGAACGCGCACATCGCCAAGCCGATCGAAATCGACAATCTGATGCAGACATTGGACATGTACTTGATATAGAGAAGCGGCTTCAGGCGGTCCGCGTGAGGAAAACGTACATATCCGGAAACGCGCTTTGAGCCTTTTCATAAGCCGCCGCGGCCGCCTTTTCTTCAAAGAAGTACGCGAAAACCGTCGGGCCGGAACCGCTCATGAGTACCTTTCCGCCCACGCAGAATGCCCGCATTTCCGCGAGAAGCCCGGCAACGGCCGGATAGGCGCGGGATGTAACGGGCTCAAGGCTGTTGCGCATTTCGCAAAACGGGACAAAAGGGGACGGTTCATCTGTCCTGCCGCGGCAGGACAGATGAACCGTCCCCTTTTGTCCTTGAACCGCCCCGCTTTGTCCCGCGTCAAACAAGCCGTATATCTCCTTCGTCGGCACGGAAAGATTCGGTTTGACCAACAAAACATGGGCCTTCCGGCCGGGGCGAAGCCCGCTCACGCGCTCGCCGATGCCTTCGGCCAAGGCCGCCGGCGCCGCGAGCGGATCGTCTGCGTAGCCTGCCCACGGGTTGACCGCCGCGCAAGCAAGGACACAAAACGCGACGTCCGCGCCGATCCGCGTCCCCGCCTTGGCGATCTCGGAAAGCGGGACAAGCCTGCGAATCAGACCTTTTTCATACCACAGACGCGCAAGCGCAAGCAGGACGGCGGCCGCGTCAGCCGACCCGCCGGCAAGCCCCGCCGCTATAGGGATGTATTTTTCGATGTCAATCCGAACACCGCCGGATGCGGCCGGGGCAAATCGCTCAAAAGCGGCCCGCGCCGCGATGTACCCCAGATTGCTCTCATCCGCGGGGACATCTAAGACAAAAGGGGACGGTTCATCTGTCCTGCCCCGGCAGGACAGATGAACCGTCCCCTTTTGTCCCGGTTTTTCGTCCGCAAGCTCTGCGGATACGATATCGCATAATTCAAGCGCCTGCATGACGGAAAAAATCTCATGATACCCGTCCGGTCGTTTTCCCAACACATCCAACAAAAGATTGATTTTTGCCGGCGCTTTGATACGCATCTTATTTTTTCTTGCCCTTGCCCTGCTGCGGATGTTTCCCGCCGCTGCCGCCGCTCTGCTGTTTGGCGCGCGCGGCCTTCTTTGCCGCTTCGGCCCGGGCCTTCCGCTCCGCCGCCGCTTTGCGCCCCGTCTTGTAGCTGCTGCCGCCTTCCGAAACAGGCCGCGGGCCTTTCACCTTTTTTGTATCTTTTTTTGGTTTTGCCGCCCCGAGCTTGGGAACCGCGCTCTTTTTCTCTATCGGTTCCGGCGCCTTGCCCCCGGTTTTTTCAAGCTGTTTTTGGTTTTTTTCCTTCGCCTTTTCGATCAGCACTTTCGCTTCGTCGACCGAGATGTTCCGCTCCTTCGAGATTCGGTACGGATTGGCTTTCAGCAGCGCCGCCGCTTCCGCTTCCGCTTTCATCTTGCGCCAGTTGGTAAAGATCATGAGCGCGATCACGGCGACCATCATACCGACCATAAGGTACATACTGAGCTTTGAATTGGCGGCCATATCCATCGTCGTGAACTTGACGGTAATGTCGTCCCCGAGCGCCTTTCCATTCTGATCCCGCAGCTCGTTTGAGATCGTCAGCGTGTAGCCGCTTTTTTGATTGAGCT
>JAITNA010000074.1 GCA_031290715.1 Eubacteriales Family XIII. Incertae Sedis bacterium
CTCGAGTCGCGGGGGATCCCGGCGTTCACGGACCGCGGCGAAGGTTTCTTTGAAACGATTGAGATCGATACGTTTCTGGGGCTGCTCAAAGTAATCGATAATTTCCGGCAGGATGTGCCGTTGGCCGCCGCAATGTGTTCCGCGGTCTTTGGCTTTGCGTTGTCCGACCTCGGACTGATTCGCGCGGAGAAAAAGGACGGCGCTTTCTATACGGCGGTGCTGCGGTACGCGGAAATGGGCGGGGATGCGGCGCTGCGCGGGAAATGTCAGGCGATGCGGGAGCGGATTCTGCGTTGGCGAAGCGAGGAACGTTTCATGCGTCTTGACGAGTTCCTTTGGAAGCTCATGTGTGAAAGCGGATACTACGACTACGTTGGGTCGCTCGCCTTCGGCGGGCAGCGGCGGGCGAATTTGCGCGCGTTGTTAGACCGGGCAGCTGATTTTCAGCAGGGGCGCGTGCGGGGCTTGTACAGTTTCATTTCCTATATCGATACGGTGCGGGAAACGGTGAGCGTCCCGCAGGTCAAATTGCTTTCCGAAGGGGAAAACGTCGTGCGGATCATGACGATCCACGGCAGCAAGGGGCTTGAATTTCCGGCTGTGATTCAATGCGGCCTTGGGAAGTCACTGCGGCGCGGCGGGGGGAAAGATTTGAAAGTGTTGTTTCACCGGGAAGCGGGAATCGCGCTCGACTGGGAAGATTACGAAACGCACACGCATAAAAAAACATTGCTGCACGCGGTACTGAAACAGCGCAAGGCGATCGATGAGCGCGCGGAGGACATCCGTCTGCTCTATGTTGGCATGACGCGGGCGATGGATCGTTTGTATCTCATCGGGACGCTGTCAAAAGCGGAGGAAACGCTCGCGCTTTACGAGGGCGCGGACCCCGCCGCGGACACGGACGTCATGGGCGCGCCGAATTATCTCAAAATGATTCTGCCGACGGCGATGGCGCGGCGGGATTGCTTTGAAACGGAGATCCCGGCGCCGGGGCATGTTTGCGGAGCGGGTGAGCCGGACGAGAACGCGGGCGCGGGCGCGGAAACTTGCGCGGGCGCGGCGGCAATGCTTGACGGGATGTCGGCGGCCGGGAAAGAAAACCCCTTGGTCGAGGAACGCTTCGGCTATCGTTATCCCTATGAAAGCGCGGCGCGGGTCAAGTCAAAATACAGTGTGACCGCGCTGACGGCGCATACCGGCGGGCCGCGGTATTTCATGGCGGGATCGGCGACGGAAACGGACGAGGACGCGGGGCTCACGGCCGCGGAAAAGGGTACGGCCCTGCATAAGGCCTTGGAAATACTCGATTTCGCGGAAGCCTATGCCCGCCGGGACGAGCGGGTATTTTTTGAAGAATTTCTGGCGGGCTTGGAAAAAGACGCTGTTTTGACGAAGGCCGAAGCGGACAGTATCGGCAGGGAAACCTTAATGATCTTTGCCGGCTCCGCGCTTTGCCGCCGGGCGGCCGCCGCGGTGTTTGTACGCAAGGAAGCGCCGTTCAATATGAAGGTCCCCTATGCGGAAGCCTTCCCTGACGCGCCGCTGCCGGCCGCGGAAGATATTATGATACAGGGTGTGATCGACTGTTTGTTTGAGGAGGAGGACGGCATCGTGATTGCCGACTACAAGTCCGGTCGATACCGTCCCGGGGGCGGTGAGGACGCGCGCGTCAGGGCGGCCTACGGCGGGCAGGCCGCGCTCTACCGCAAGGCGGCGGGGCTCATCTTTGACAAGCCGATCAAGGAAACGCTGATCTACATGACGCGGGCCGGCGTGTGCGTCGAAATACCCTAAAACACGCAGCGGCGGCCGGGCGCGGCGACGCGTGCGATAATTCTGAATTTTACGTGTATTTTTCCTGATATTGACAGCTTTTTTTCCTTCTGTAATAATAAAAGACAGCGGGTTTCCCGCCGAGGTATTTCTTAGGAAGCGCTGATTAAAACAATTGTGCTTGATTGCGACTCCGATTTGTCGCATATCGAGGCGCAAAACGGAAGTAATACCGGTGGTATTCCAACGTTTTGCAACGAAGAGATGCGACAAATCGGTGGCGCAAGCGAGTGCAAGGGATTTAATCAGTGCTTCCCCTACACAATTCGTGCCGAAACCGGCACAAGGAGGGCATCATGAGTTATGTTGACAGGATCATTGCGGACGTGGAGAAAAAGAACGCCGACCAGCCGGAGTTTTTGCAAGCCGCAAAGGAAGTGCTGGATTCGCTGCGTGTCGTCGTCGACCGCGACAGCGTCTATGAGGAGGTCGGTTTGCTCGAACGGCTTGTCGAACCCGAGCGGATCATCCAATTCCGCGTCCCGTGGGTCGATGATCAAGGCAAGGTGCAAATCAACAGGGGGTTTCGCGTACAATTCAATTCGGCCATCGGGCCGTATAAGGGCGGTTTGCGTTTCCATCCGTCGGTCAATTTGAGCATCATCAAATTCCTTGGCTTTGAACAAATCTTCAAGAATTCGCTCACAGGCCTGCCGATCGGCGGCGGCAAGGGCGGTTCGGATTTCGACCCCAAGGGGAAGAGCGACAATGAAGTCATGCGTTTTTGCCAGTCGTTCATGACGGAGCTTTATCGCCACATCGGCCCCGACACGGATGTGCCGGCGGGCGACATCGGCGTCGGCGGCCGGGAAATCGGATTTTTGTACGGGCAGTATCGCCGGCTTACGAATCGCTTTGAAGGCGTGCTGACGGGCAAGGGCCTTACGTGGGGCGGCAGCCTTGCGCGTACGGAAGCGACGGGTTACGGCCTCGTCTATATGGTCGAGGAGTATCTCAAAAGCATCGGCGACAGCTTCAAAGGAAAGAAGGTCGCGGTTTCGGGAAGCGGCAATGTCGCCATCTTCGCGACGCAGAAGGTGCATGAGCTCGGCGGGACGGTCGTCACGATGACGGACAGCAACGGCTATGTCTATCACGAGAGCGGCATCAACCTCGACACGATCAAGGAAATCAAACTCATCAAGCGCGGGCGCGTTTCCGACTACACCAAGACGCATTCGGACGCGGTGCATACGGACGTCGGCAGCGGCAAGGTTTGGGATGTCGTCTGCGACATCGCGCTGCCTTGCGCGACGCAAAACGAGCTTGACCTTTCCGACGCAAAGACCTTGGCAAAGAACGGCTGCAAGATCGTCGGCGAGGGCGCCAATATGCCTACGACGCTCGAGGCTTCGCTCTATCTGCAGGAACAGGGCTTGACTTTCTTCCCGGGCAAGGCGGCGAACGCCGGCGGCGTCGGGACTTCGGCACTTGAGATGTCGCAGAACAGCGGCAGGAGGTCCTGGAGTTTTGAAGAGGTCGATTCCATGCTGAACCGTATCATGGTCGATATCTTCCACAACATGGACGACGCGGCGAAGGAGTACGGGCAGCAAGGCAACTATATCCTCGGCGCCAACATCGCGGGCTTCAAGAAGGTCGCTCAGGCGATGTTAGATCAGGGGATCATATAAGAGGTTCGGGTTCAGGATTTCGCTTTAAGGAAACGCTGATTAATTCGAGGCGCATGCCTTTGCCGCGTATATTGCCGCACTTCTTCGGCAAAAAGCCTCACAATACCACCAGTATTGTTGCGTTTTTTGCCTGTGAATTGC
>JAITNA010000086.1 GCA_031290715.1 Eubacteriales Family XIII. Incertae Sedis bacterium
ATGCAAGAGATACGATAGAATGGAATATAACAAAATTACGGGAAAGAATCTATACCAAACGTATTAGTCAGAATAATGAGATTTTTTCAGAGATTTTTTCGCATACCGGGCAGACCGAATCCCATCCATTATTCAGCAAATAGAGTGTGATGCTATTACAGAATTGCAAAACCCGTATGAAACCCCAATTCAAATATAGCTACGCCGCGAAGCGCAGCTTCACACTCCCGAAATCGGAGTTGATCGTGATTGCGTGTTTCGCCGTGCCGGCGCCGCCGCTCGCGGGCGAGCCCTGTTTCTTGCCGTCGACCTGAATCTCGCCCGCGTCTGTGTCGATCTCATAGCGCACATCATCCCTGTTCATCCGAAGGCCAAGTGAAAAATCCCCGCTGCCGATCTCAAAATCACTTGTTCCGTTCAGCGCCGTGTCCGAAAAACTGACGCTGCCAAAATCGCATTTCATTGTGAGCGCCTTGCCGCTCGTAAGCCCTTCGGCCGTCCAGTCGCCCGAATTGCCTTTGAAGGCCGACCTGTTCGCTTCGACGTTCTTCATGCGGCAGTCGCCGAAATTCGCGGAGATGGCTAGGTCGCCGGTCTTGACGTCCGTCAGCCCGCAAGCGCCGGATTTGCTCTGCACGGTCAGGCTGTCTGACGCCCGCGTGCCGATGACATCGACGTTTCCAAATTCAACATCGACGGAAAGCGTCCTGCAAACGACATCTGCCACCGCAATATTACCGGAGTCGGCGTCAATCGTTACCGCATCCGCGGCCAAGCCCGCGACCGCAATCTCGGTGAAATCGGAAAGGATATCTGCCGAATCAAACGTCTGTCCGGCGGGATAGGTGATCGTCACCGCGCAGACCTCTTCCGATATGCCGCGAAAATCAAGGCCGACAATCCCCCGGGTGGATTCCTCGCTCCGTTCAATAACAAGGACGCCGTCCTTCAGCCCCGCTTTCAGCCCGCCCCGATCCTTGTAATTTCGGCCTTGCACCGTCAGCGCTTCGCCCTCGCGAAATTCAATCTTGCCGATTGCCGGAAGGTCGACGCGAACCGCCTTCACCGCGGCCGCGTCAAAGGTTTCATTCACCGATACCGCTTCGCGCTCGTCCCCGCTTTCGAGAATCTTCACACCATCCCGTTCAAACCCGATGGACTTCATCCCGCCCAGAGAAAAGCCCGCGATCGCAAGACCCGCCCCAAGCGCCAACAATACCAACATCACGATTGTCACTTTTTTCATTTTTGATTCACCTCACCACAAAACATATTTTAGTCACCCAATATTTACAAAGCCCTTTGTGCGCCTGCGTCTGACGTTATTGAAAATTCCGGCAATCCCGCGCAGCGTCTTCTTCATCAGCCACCGGATGAAACGCCAGAGAAAATATCCGAGCGCAAAGACGACGAGCCCGGCCCCGGCCCAGAACAGCGCCGCCGCAATCTCCTGCGGAATCAAAAGTATCCCAAGAACCACAGCGCCCGCGCCGCCGGCCATCAGCGCGCCACCCGCCGCGAGCAGCGCGATCAGCACCGCCATCGGCACGATGAGCACAAGTGCCGCCGCAAACACCGCCCCGATCGTCCGCGGGATCGCGCCGAGCACCGCCAGCCACACAGCCGCCACGCCCTGCTTCACGCGCGGGCCTTCCTCCGCTTCCGCATACTCGTCAAGCCGTTCCATCGCCGCGTCCGCGCGAATGCCCGCCGCAAGCTGCGCGGGGCTGCCGAGCCGCTGCATCGCCGCCATCTCACCCTCGGGCCCCGCTTCCGCGAGATACTCGAAATAGTACGTAATCGCATCTTCCCGGTCGTCGTCCGGGAGCTTACGCAAATGATATTTCAATTCCTGTATGTATTCATAAGCAGTCATGACGCCGCACCTCCCAGAATCAGCCGATCCACGCGCCCGCGATAATCCATCCATGCCCCGCGGTATTCCAAGGCTTTCGCCTGCCCCTTTTCCGTAATGGAATAATATCTGCGATTGCGCCCCTGATACGGCTCGTCATACACCCTGAGGTATTCCTCCTTTTGCAGCCGCCGCAGCACGGGATACAGCGTGGACTCGGAAATCTCCAGCGATTCCCGCAACATCTGCGTCAGCATATAGCCGTAAGCATCCTCCCCGCGAAGCGCCGCGAGCACACAAGCGTCAAGCAACGCAGCGCCGACCTGAAAAATCATCCCAACCTCCTTTTCAATCAAACAATCACCCGCCGCCGTCAAGCCATCAAGCTATCTCGCAGCCGCGCCATCTGCGCCATCCGCCATCACCGCCAATTCACAGGCAACTCAAGCGGCAACAATACTATACGACGTATAATATTATATTGCAAATTAAAATCGGATTAAAATAGGCTGAAAAACGCCCGTAAGGAAATACAGAGGAATAATCCGTATTTATATTTTCCGATTTGAATCCACCTCTGAAAATCAAAGTTCAGGAGGCGCAATGATTTCAACGGGCAGATAGTTTTTATTCTTGTCCATGATACTCCTGCGCACTGCCTTACAGCAACAAAGAGGGCGGGTAAGCCCGCCCTCTCGTTGGCCGCACCCGTCTTTCACAAGCGCTGATCAATAATGCTCTTTGATGAATTTGATGCACCCCGCGCAGATCGGTTTTCCGCGAAATATGCGGGCGCTGTGCCGCTTCCCGCAGACGGAACATGCGCTCATGCTGACATTGTCAGAGTTTGCGTCTTTAGGATGAATTGTATTAAGCATCGTTTACCTCCCGGCCCGAAAAAGGCCCCTTGTGTTCGGAGCGCTTTGCCCCATTAAAGTGAAATAAGTTACAGAATCGAATGGTGTCGTTCATCGGTGTCGCCGCACGATACGCACCTATCCGATCTGTACAAGCATTATAACACAAATAAAGGGAAATTGTTACAAAATATTACAAAAAATAAAATATTTTCAAAATAAATTTTAAGGAAGCGCGAGAACCGTCTGTGCTTCTCTGTCCCGGTGCTGCCTTTTGATTTTTTCTGCATATAATTCTGATATTTATATGCATGTAATGGTTTCATGTTTGACTTTTCTGCATATAATATGACAAAATATATGCAGGAATGCGCCAAGGAGGTTTCTGAATGAGGTACTTTGATTATTCATTTTTGGAGAACGGTATGCTCCCCGCGGGGCTTGTCAACATCGTCAGCGCCATTGCGGAGCTTCGGGAAAGGGAAAACGAGCGCAGGGAAAATTACGCGAATGTGTTCACGCGTCTTGAAAGCATCGCGAAAGTGCAGTCTGTAAAAGGCTCCAATGAAATCGAGGGCATTGTCACCGGCGAACAGCGCATTCACGAAATCGTCAATCAGAACAGCGCACCGCTGAACAAGGACGAGGACGAGATTGCCGGATACCGTGACGCGCTTGCGCTGGTTCACGGAAACTTTGATACCTTAGACATCAGGGAACGCGACATTTTGCGCTTGCATGAAATCATGCTGTCCCATTCACCCGTGAACGGCGGCCGGTACAAGCAAGACGATAACATTATCATGGAAATAGACGCTTCCGGCGAAAGGCGCGTAAGATTCTCGCCCGTTCCCGCGGATGAAACAGCGGAAACGATGGAGCAGTTGATCCTTGCTTACACAGACGCGCGAAGCATCTGCAATGTGAATCAGCTATTGCTCATTCCGTGTTTTGTTTTGGATTTTCTCTGTATTCATCCGTTCGCGGATGGCAACGGCAGGATGTCACGGCTGCTTTCTCTGCTTTTGCTTTACAAAAACGGCTTTGATGCGGGGAAATACATCTCCTTTGAGGAACAAATCAACAAAACCAAAGCGGGATATTATGAGGCTTTGAAAAGAAGCTCCGAGCATTGGCATGACAGCAAAAACAGCTATTTCCCATTCATCGAAAACTTCATCGCCGCGCTGCTTTATTGTTATAAAGAGCTTGATAAGCGGTTTGCCGTTGTCGGCGCAAAAAAGGCGACAAAACGTGAACGGGTGGAATCGACCGTTTTGAACAGCCTTTTGCCGATCTCAAAGCGGGAGATTTGTTACATCCTTCCTGATGTCAGCCCCACCACCGCGGAAGCCGCCCTTGCCGATATGGTGAAAAATGGCCGGATTGAAAAGGTCGGTTCTTCCCGAAGCACAAAGTACATAAAGAAGCTGTAAATGACAGCAGCGGCGGACGGCAGCCGCCGGAGGATCGGGCGCGGGCAAAATATTTTTTCGGATGATTGAAACTTTTCCGCGCATTCGCGCCATTACAATAGGGAGGTTCCCAATGTGAAGGAGGTGATTTGATGGCTGCAGACATTGCTTCGCGGTTCG
>JAITNA010000093.1 GCA_031290715.1 Eubacteriales Family XIII. Incertae Sedis bacterium
TGGAGCAGCAGGTTTTGCCTGAAAGCGCCGAGATTCGGCAAATAGGCGCCCATGTATTGTCTGAATAGTTTGAATGTGCCGCGCAAACTTGTAAACAAGTTCCGCGAGTGCTACTATCAATTTATCTTTACGAAATCAGGTATCGCGGCAAGGATCGCGGAAGGAGGACATCATGAAATTACTCATCATCGGAGCGGGCGGCGTCGGCACATCGGCGGCACAAATCATCAAGAGGGCCGGCGGCGGCGGGGACTGGGCGGAAAAGGTCGTCCTCTCCGACTACAACTTGGCCAGAGCGGAGGAGGTCGTCCGTCTGCTTGCACAAGACCGCTTTATCGCGGAAAAAATCGACGCTTCGGATGCCGCGAGCATCTCGTCCGTGATCGGAAAACACGGGATTGATTGGGTGCTCAACGCGGTCGAGCCGGCATTCAACGAATGCATCTTCGATACTTGTTTTGAGAACGGCACCGGCTATATGGACTGCGCCATGACGCTTTCGACGAAGGATGAGGACGAGCCCTTCAGCAAGGCTTACATCAAACTCGGCGACTACCAGTTTGAACGCCATGAACAATGGGAAAGCAAAGGCATTATGGCCCTCGTCGGCAGCGGCGTCGAGCCGGGCATGGCCGATGTTTTCGCGAAATACGCGCAGAAGCATCTTTTTGACGCCATCGACGAGGTAAATGTCAGGGACGGCGACAACTACGCGGAGGGCGGCGACTTTGGATTCTCCGTTTGGACGACCATCGAGGAATGCCTGAATCCCCCCGTTATCTGGGAAAAGGGGAAGGGATGGTTCACGACGGAGCGCTTTTCGGAGCCGGAGGTCTTTAACTTCCCCGGCGGCATCGGCGATGTCGAAGTCGTCAATGTCGAACATGAAGAAGTCCTTCTGGTGCCGCGTGTCATCGACTGCAACCGCGTAACGTTCAAGTACGGCGTCCCCGCGGATTTCCGCCGGCTTTTGCTCAACCTCGAAGCGGTCGGCATGGCGGAAGCGAAAAAGAAGATCAAGGTTGGGGACGCGGAGATCGCGCCGCGCGATTTCCTCGTCAAGGTCGTACCGAGCCCCGTTGAATCCTCAAACAGCATGGTCGGAAAGGGCTGTGCCGGGACTTGGGTGACCGGGACGAAAGACGGGCTTCGCCGCTCGGTCTACCTCTATCAGGTCGCCGACAATCAGGAATGCATCGGGAAGTACGGCACCAATTCCGTCGTGGCGCAGACAGCCGTCATGCCGGTCATTATGCTCGAACTCATCGCCAAAGGCGTCTGGAATCTGAAAGGGGTCCACGGGCCCGAATCTTTCGATCCGGACCCGGCCGTCGCGCTGCTCGCCAAATACGAGTTCCCGGCGGGATTGCGGGAGATGGACAGCGAATTCGCGGACAAACAAAACGAAAGCGCCTTGCTCGTTCCGCTCGGATAGGAGGTATGTATGATGTACATCAATGATTTCAACACGCTCGACCCCAAGTATTCGGAGATTACCGACGAGATATCACGGCTCGCCGGTCTGTGCGCTTCCGCGGGCGTGATCGATCCCGCACTCTATACGCAGCACAAGGTCAACCGCGGCCTGCGCGATCTGGAGGGCAACGGCGTCCTTACGGGGCTCACGGACATTTCGGAAATCCAAGCTTTTGAATATACAATGAGCGGCGACAAAATCCCGATGGACGGGCAGCTGTATTTTCGTGGCTACGAAATCAAGGACCTCGTCAAAGGCTTTATCGACGAGGATCGCTTCGGATTTGAAGAAACAACCTATCTGCTCATCTTCGGCAAGCTGCCGACAGAACAGGAATTGGAAGGCTTCAATAATCTGCTTGCGGAATACCGCAGCCTGCCCACAAGTTTTGTGCGCGACATCATCCTGAAAGCGCCCAGTCTTGATATGATGAATACGCTCGCGCGCAGCGTGCTGACCCTGCACGCCTACGATACGAGAGCCAACGATACGGACATCCCCAATGTGCTGCGGCAAAGCCTGCTGCTCACCGCCGTCTTTCCGATGCTCGCGGTCTACGGATATCAAGCCTATCGCCATTACTTTGAAGCGGACGATCTCTTCATCAACAAGCCGAAGGGCAGCCTTTCCACAGCGGAAAACATCCTGCGGATGCTGCGGCGCGGCGGGCGGTATACGGACTTGGAAGCGCGCATTCTGGATATCGCGCTCGTCCTCCACGCGGAGCACGGCGGCGGCAACAATTCCACCTTCACCACCCATGTGGTCACCTCCTCGGGGACGGACACCTACAGCTCGGTGGCGGCTTCGCTCGGTTCCCTCAAAGGGCCCAAACATGGCGGCGCCAACATCAAGGTGGTGCAAATGTTCGATGATATCAAGAAAAACGTGCGGGACTGGGACGACGAAGAGGAGGTTGCGAACTACCTCAAATCAATCCTGAACAAAGAAGTCTTTGACAAACAAGGGCTGATCTACGGGATGGGTCACGCCGTCTATTCGATTTCCGACCCCCGCGCCGACATCTTCAAAACCTTCGTCGAGAAACTCTCCGTGGAGAAGAAACGCGAAGAAGAGTATCGCCTGTACAGCAATGTCGCGAGGCTTGCGCCGGAGGTCATCGGAGAGGTCCGTCAGATATACAAGGGCGTCAGCGCCAATGTCGACTTTTACAGCGGCTTTGTGTACAGCATGCTCGATCTGCCCAAGGAGCTGTTCACGCCCCTGTTCGCGATCGCCCGAATCTCCGGCTGGAGCGCGCACCGTATCGAGGAGCTGATCAACGCGAGCAAGATCATCCGGCCCGCCTATATGAGCGTTTCCGGGCGTCACGGATATGTCCCGCTCACAGAAAGGGCGCCCACGGAAAGGATATAAAGGAGAAACGGATGCGCACAGAGCCGACTGAAAAACTCAATCCGCGCGCCCGAAGCCTTTGGCGTATCCATGCCGCGATTGCAACAGCGATTGCCGGCGCCGTGTTGATCGTGCCCGCCGCCCTGCTCTTTCGCGGCGATCTCGCCCCGCTGTGGCCGGTGGCCGCGGGCATCTCCGTCACGATAGCCCTGTTTCTGATCTTCGTCGTATTTCTGCCGGCGATCCGTTACAAGAGATGGCGTTACCGCATTTCAGACGACGAAATCGCGATACGCCGGGGTATCCTCATCGTCACGCACACGGTCGTGCCGATGATCAAAATCCAGTATACGGACACGATGCACGGGCCGATCATGCGCGCCTTGCATCTCGCCGCGGTGCGTATCATGACAGCCGGCGGCACGGAGAGCATACCGGGGCTCCCGCCGGAAGAAGCGGACGAAATGCGCGATCGCATTACGCGGCTCGTCAAGACCGTCAAGGAAAATATTTGACATGCCCGCGCCTGTCCCGCCCAATCTTGAAGAGCCGCGGCGCGTGAGCAACGCCTATATTCCTGTCTTTATGCTGCGGCATATCCGGGCGTGGATCGTCCTGATCCTGATCTACGTCCTGCCGCCCATCCTGCGGGGTGAGGCCCGGGAGGCCGCCATTACGACGGAAAGCGGTTTTTCGATCTCTTTTCTGTCGTTGGTATTCATCGCGGCCGGCGGCATCGTCGGAATCATCCTGCTCTTTTCTTTTCTCAGCTACCGAAGGATCCGCTGGTATATTGCCGGCACAGATGTCCGCATTCAAAAGGGGATTTTGCGGCGCGTCGACAAACGCATTCCCATCTCCAAGATTCAGTCCATCGACATGACCGAATCGCTCCCGGAGCGTATCTTCCGCGTGGCCACGATCAAGATCGACACCCCCGGCGGCGAAGGCGACGACGGCAAAATCCCTTGCGTATCCAAACAGACCGCCGCGGTTTTTCGCGACCGTATTTTTCAGATCAAACATACGGGTGCCGAAAGCACCGGCGGGATTTCCCCCGCCATGCCCGCCATGCCCACCGCATCCGCAGGGTTCGCAGGGTCTGATAATACCATCTACCGACTGCCCGTGAAAAACCTCATTCTCACCGGGATATCCAACGCGAAAACCATCGTTTTCGCTTTCATCATCATGTCCGCGGCTTCGCAGTTTTCCGATGTCATTTCCGATCTCTTCCTGCACGGCTCCAATGTTTACGACGACATCGGGGATTACATAGTTCACCTCGCACTCCCGGTGATCGTCCTGCTCGCCGCCGCGTTTTTCCTCATCAGTTGGGCCATCTCCGTATTGGCCGTCATGGCGTCGAACTACGGATTCACCGTGAGAAACGCGGGGGTCAAAATCGAGGTGGAAAAAGGTCTGCTCAGCCACAAAACCATCAGCATCGAAAAAAACCGCATTCAAGATGTGCGGATCCGGCAGGGTTTCATCCGACGGCTGATCGGCTACGCCGAGATTTGCGTGACGACAGCGACGCTAAACATGAAAACACGTTCGGACAGCCGTAATTCCGATGAAGTCCTCGGGATCACCACGATTCATCCTTTCATTCCGCTGAAAGAAGCGGACTATTTTCTGCGGCGGCTGCTTCCTGAGTTTGACGGGGCGCCCACGGATTTTGAAGCCCTGCCGAAACGCGCCGATTTTCGCTATATGCGCAGATATTTCCTTTGGGCACTGTTCTTGGTGATCCTCTCATGGCTCATCGTTTCCCTGATCGTATCAAGCGCCACAGGCGCCGCCCTGCTTCATTATGTCACAGGGCACATAGGTCTTGTGTTAGCAATCAGCCTGCCCATCCTCGCCTTCTTCACGCTGACAGGCCACCGGGCGTGGCGCGGCGGCGGTCTGTGCCGAAACGAATCCTTTCTCTCCCTCCGCAAAGGCGCCTATGGGCGCGAGTTCGCCTATGTCCCGCGCCGCAAGATTCAAACCGCGGCCCATACCGGCAATCCTTTTCAGCGCCGCGCCGGGCTTGCCACCCTCGGCGGCACGACGGCCGCCCGCGCGTTCCCGCGTCTGCGGGACGTCGAACGCGGCGAAGCGGAAGCCTATCTTGAGTGGGCCGTCACGAAAATACGGAGCTAAAGCTCTGTCGTTTTATCAGTAACAATAACACCCTGTTTTTTTGTGGATAAGTGAAAGGGAAATCTTGTAAGTGTTTGCCTAAAACGTTGAAAAATCAACCATTTTCATCGCAATAATTGTCCATAGCCTTCTGTGGATATTTTTGTATACAATTCTGATTTTTTTGTGGATAAACCCCGGAAGTGTTCGTATTATGCCGTTGTAATCCTATTGAAACATGTTTGCACTACCGCGAACAAAGATTGACATAATTCTTTACCGAAAGTGAAAAGTCAGCGCTCAAAACGCCAGCCCGGATTGCTTTGCGCCACCGCCCTGCCCTGCGCAAGCGACGCTTTCAAATCCAAAACCCGTTGATTGCGCGACCCGCGAAACGGCAAGGTCAAACTCTTTTGCGCCGCCAAAAACTCTCCGTCGATCAAGGTCTGCGCGATTGCGAGCAGGGATAGTGCCTTCTCATCGCCGTTCTCCAGAATCTCCTCGAAGCGATATCCCGTATAGATCGCCAAATCAAGCCCGCGCTCCCGGATTCCGACGGCAAGCGGGAGGAGCGCCCCGGCCCGGATGAGCGGCTCGCCGCCGCTGAAAGTCACGCCCTGAAGCAAGGGGTTGGCGTCGATCTGTTTCAGCAAGCTCTCCGCCGTGACCGCGCTGCCGCCGTCCGCCGGCCACGATTCCGGATTGTGGCAGTCCGGGCAGCGCCGATGGCAGCCCTGAAAGAAAATCGTCATACGCAGCCCCGGACCGTCCACAATGCTGTCGTTCTCGATGCCGGCGATGCGGATATCCTCTTCCGTCGCGATCATGATCTGCGCGCGCTACGCGCTTTCTTTGATCGTCTTTTCGTCTGCTGTGACATCGTGCTTGACGCGATCCCGCTCTTCGGCCCGTTTCGCGTCGTTGAAACGATCGAGCGTCCCGACCAAATAGCCTGTGATCCTCCGGATACGGTCAAAGCCGTAGCCGCCTTCATCCTCTGTGCGCCCGCAGCCCGGACAAACATCGTCAATGATCCCGTTGTATCCGCAGACCGGATCCCTGTCGACGGGATGGTTGACCGACCCATAGCCGATGCCGGCATCTTTCATCGCGCGGATGATCTGCTCAAACGCGTCCAAATTGTGCGTCGGGTCGCCGTCCAATTCCACATAGGTGATGTGTCCCGCGTTCGTGAGCGCGTGATAGGGCGCCTCGATCTTGATCTTATCAAAAGCCGCGATGGGATAATATACCGGTACGTGGAATCCGTTTGTATAATACTCGCGGTCCGTCACGCCGCGGATCCCGCCGTACTTCTTGTTGTCAAGGCGCACAAACCTGCCGGACAGCCCCTCCGCCGGCGTCGCAAGCAGCGTGAAGTTCATTTGCTTTTCAACGCTCAAACGGTCGAGATAGTCGCGCATAAAGCTCACGATTTCAAGGCCCAAATTCTGCGCTTCGGCACTCTCGCCGTGATGCTGCCCGATCAGCGCCACAAGCGCTTCCGCAAGCCCGATGAATCCGACCGACAGCGTACCGTGCTTCAGCACCTCGCCGACCTCATCGTCAATGCCAAGCTTGTCGGAGCCGATCCAAATACCCTGCCCCATGAGGAAGGGGAAATTGCGGACCTTTTTCTTCGCCTGAATCTTGTAGCGGTCATAGAGTTGATTCGTCACAAGCTCCATCTTCCGCTCAAGCTCGGCAAAGAACCACTCGATATTGCCGTGACTGCCGATGGCGATCCGCGGCAGATTGACGGAAGTGAAACTCAAGTTGCCGCGCCCGAATGAAATCTGGTTGTCCTTGTCATAGGTATTGGCAAGCACCCTGGTCCGGCAGCCCATGTAGGCGACCTCCGTTTCGGGCCGCCCCTCCTGATAATACGAGAGATTGAACGGCGCGTCCAAAAACGAAAAATTCGGAAAGAGCCGCTTGGCGCTCACACGGCAAGCCAACTTGAACAGATCGTAATTGGGGTCGCCTTCGCCGAAACTGACGCCCTCCTTGACCTTGAAGATATGGATCGGGAAGATCGCGGTTTCCCCGCCGCCAAGCCCGTCGTCCGTAGCGAGCATGACGTTGCGCGTCACCATCCGTCCCTCCGGTGAAATATCCGTACCGTAATTGATACTGGAAAACGGCGTTTGCGCGCCCGCCCGCGAATGCATGGTATTGAGGTTGTGGACAAGGGCTTCCATGGCCTGTTTGACCTCTTTCTCCGCCTCCTTTTCCGCGGTTTCAAACGCGAAGTCGTGAACCTTTTCAAGCAAAGCCGCGTCTACCCCAAGTTCCGAAAACGCTTCGATCTCTTTCTTCGTATATTCGACGTCCGCTTGCAATCTCGGATAAAGCCCGCTCTCCTTTTCAATGTCAGAAAAGACCTGTTTGACATCCCCGTCGGCGATAGCCAATTCCGGCATGAGCAGCCCTAAGGCTTTTGTAAAATTTGAAACATAGAGCTTCTTGTACGTCTTGCGCACGCCCGGCGCAAGCCCAAAGTCAAAATTCGGGATACTCTGCCCGCCGTGCTGATCGTTTTGGTTGGACTGGATCGCGATACAGGCCAGCGCCGCGTAGCTATGAATGCTGTTGGGCTCCCGAAGATGCCCGTGCCCGGTCGAAAACCCGTCCTTGAACAGCTTGTCGATGTCAATCTGGCAGCACGTCGTCGTGAGCGTGTAGAAATCAAAATCATGAATGTGAATATCGCCGTTCGCGTGCGCTTCGGACTGCTGCCGTGTCAAAATCTTTTTTTCATAATAATCCTTTGCGCTTTCCGAGCCGTATTTGAGCATGATGCCCATGGCCGTGTCGCCGTCAATGTTGGCGTTGTCGCGCTTCGCATTGCTTTCCGACGCGTCCTTGTTCGTCAGCTCGTCGAGCGTTTGCATGAGTTTTGTGTTCATCTCGCGGCGGCGCGTACGGTCGGCGCGATAATCGTGATAGCGCTTGGCGACGCGGGGGAAGCCCCTGTCCGTGAGCACCTCTTCCACAACATCCTGAATGCTCTCAATATCCGGCGTCTTGTCCGCAAAAACGCCGAAAAGCCGCGTTTCGACTTCCCCGGCAATCCCGCGGCACATATCCGTATCCTTCCGGCCGCTGGCCTCCAGCGCCTTTTTGACGGCGTTTTCAATCTTCAAAATATCGTAGGGGACGCTTCGGCCATCTCTTTTTTCTATCGTCGTGAACATTACATCTCATCTTTCTGCGGAACCGCGTTGACTATATATGTGGTGTGCGAACTTCATTATCACACAGCATATGGGGTATGTCAACGAATTTATTATTACAAAAAGATTTCGGCCCGGCATACTTTACGGCATACTTTCGCTTGCCCCGCGCCCCGGTTTCCATTATACTGTAAAGCATGTCATATACGATTCGTTTGAACAAATTTGAAGGGCCGTTTGACCTGCTCGTTTACCTCATCGAGCGGGCGGAGATGAGCATCTACGACATCCAAATTTCCATCATTACGCGGCAATATCTCGACCATATCCGCAGGATGGAAGAAAACGACGTGGCGGTAGGCTCGGAATTCATGGTGCTGGCCGCAACGCTGATCGACCTGAAATCCAAAATGCTTCTGCCGCGCATGACGATAGAGGGCGGTCCCGCGGAGGACCCGCGTACCGACCTCACACAAAAACTGCTCGAATACATCCGCTTCAAAAAGGCGGCTTCGGCCCTTGAGGAACAGCGTGACTTCGCGCGGTACAAGCTTGAAAAACCCCAGGAGGATCTCCTGCCCTATACCGGGGAGCCCGACGTCTATCTGCGCATGGACATGGACCACTTCATCGACGCCTTCAAAATGTTCATCCACCGCAAGATCAAAAGCGACGAGCTGCGCCGCATGCAAAGCCATATCGAGCGCGAACGCGTCAGCCTTGAAAGCAAAGTCAGCTTCATTCACAAACTGCTGCGGGGCGCGAAAAATCGGCTCGCAAGGTTCAGCGACCTGCTGTCGAAGAATACGGACCGTTACGACAAAGTCGTCACCTTCATCGCCATCCTCGACATGGCGCGGAAAGGGGAGCTGCACGCCGCGCAGCAAGGCAATTTCAAAGAGATCGAAGTGCGTCTTACAGAGGGCGCGGACTGATAGGACACGGAAACCGGGAGATGACCATGCAAAATAAGAACCGAATCAAATCCGCTTTTGAATCCATGATGTTCGTATTCGGCGATCCGCTCGATGTCAAGACGGCCGCGGCCGCCGCCGGCGTCGAAAGGAAAGAAGCCGAAGCGTATTTCCATGAATTAGTGAAGGAATACGAAGAAGCGGGCCGCGGCATCCGCGTCCGCGAAACAGGCGGGAAATTCCAGTTTGTCAGCTATGAAGAAAATTTTGATTACATCCGGTCGATCTGCACCCCCGCGAAAGAGCGGCGTCTTTCCCAGGCCGCGCTCGAAGTCCTCGCCATCGCCGCCTACAAGCAGCCCGTGACGAAGAGCGAAATCGATGCCATCCGCGGCATCAAAAGCGACCGCGTGATCGAAGGCCTTATCGCGAAGGAATTGATCGAGGACCGCGGCCGGTCTAACGCAATCGGCCGCCCCGCGCTCTACGGGACGACCGGAAAATTTCTGACGTACTTCGACCTGAAAGACCTCGGCGAACTGCCGCAGCTCGACGACGAGGAATTGGAGGACGCCATCCGCTCCTTCGGGGAACCGGGCGAGGACGAGCCGCCGACCGCCATCCCCGGGCAAACCACCCTCGATATCTAAGGAGCAGGCGCTATATCACCCCGGCGCGTGACTTCAGCGTTTCCCAGCGCGCGTCAATATCATCCTGAATCCGCTCCAAAAGCCGCTCGTTTCCGGGCGCGAACAAATGCTTGAACCGCCCCTGCAGCTTCAAATACTCCGTGACGGGCAGCTTGTTCTTCGGCTCGTAGTTGAGAATCCATTCCCCGTCCACCACCTCGAAAAGCGGCCAAACGCATGTTTCCACCGCCGCCTTGCAGATGTCCATGAGATCGGCCTCGTCGTAACGCCATCCCCGCGGGCACGGCGCCATTACATTGAGAAAAGCCGGCCCTTCCGTATAGATCGCCGTTTCAGCCTTGTGGTGGAGATCCTTGAAATTGCCGATGAACGTCGTCTGCGCCACATAGGGAATGCGGTGCGCCGCCATGATCGCCGTCAAGTCCTTCTTGTACTGCGGTTTGCCGTCCGACTCCGTCCCGATCTGCGAGGTGGTCGTGTCCGCGTACAGCGGCGTTGAGGACGAGCGCTGTATGCCCGTGTTCATGTAGGCCTCATTGTCATAACAGACATAGACCATGTCCGTCCCGCGTTCCATCGCGCCCGACAGCGACTGGAACCCGATGTCATACGTCCCGCCGTCCCCGCCGAACGTGATGAATTTGTACGTTTCGCTGAGCGCGCCCTTTTTCTTTTTCGCCGCGTAAGCCGCCGCCGCGCCGCTCGTCGTCGCCGCCGCGTTCTCGAACGCCGTGTGGATGTAGCTGTCCTCCCACGAGGTGTAGGGGTAGGTCATCGTCGACACCTCAAGGCAGCTCGTCGCCGCCGTGATGACAGCCTTGTCCTCCTCGCGCAGCGCCCGAAGCACCGCCCGCACCGCAACCGTCGCCCCGCAGCCCGCGCACATCCGATGCCCCGCCGCCAGCCGCTCCGGCTTGTTTGCGGCCTCTTTCAAAGAATAAGCGTGATACGCCATGTCAATTACTCCCTTTTATGCAATAACAATAATAACCACCGCAGCCGTCCCCGCCGCGAAGCCGTCAATCCGTACCCTTGTTCGTGTTCTCCCGCTGCCCGATATGCCGGCAGTACGGCGACGCGTCCGTCGGCCCATCCTTCATCTCTTCCAATTCCGCGTAGATATTCTCAAAATCCTCCACGCGCGTATCGCGGCCGCCAAGCCCGTAGACGAGGTTGATCGTCCGAATCCCGTCCGCCCTGCCGTAGAGCGCCGCCCGGACCTCCGCGCCCAACGGCCCGCCGTTGCCGGAAAACCCGTCGCTGCGGTCCATGATGGCGAGCGCCTTCACACCCGAAAGCGCCGCCGCGAGCTCCGCCGCCGGGAACGGGCGGAATACCCGCAGCTTGACAAGCCCGGCGCGCACGCCCTTCCCGCGCAGACGGTCGACAGCGTCCTTCGCCGTACCCGCCGCCGAGCTCATGATGAGGATCGCCGATTCCGCGTCCTCCATCCGGTATTCCTCAAAAAATCCGTAGCGCCGCCCAAATGTCTTCTCAAAATCCGCGGCCACCTCAAGGATCACGCCCCCCGCGCGCGCCATCCCCTCAAACTGCGCCCGTTTCATCTCCATCACATAGGGCGAAACGCTGTAAGGCCCGACCGCCGCCGGCTCCGCGGGGTCAAGGATATGGTGCGGCGGGTCGTATACGCCCACAAAAGCGCGCGCCGTTTCATCCTCCTCCAGAAGAATATTCTCGATCGCGTGGCTCGTGATAAAGCCGTCCTGGCAAATCATTACCGGCAACATCACATCCGCGTGTTCCCCGATACGGTGCGCCATCAGCATATTGTCGTAAGCCTCCTGCGCGTTCTCGCTGTAAATCTGAATCCATCCGCTGTCCCTCGCGCCCATTGAGTCGGAGTGGTCCGCGTTGATATTGATGGGTCCCGTCAGCGCGCGGTTGACCGCCGCGAGAACGATGGGCAGCCGGTCGGAAGCCGCGATATAGAGAAGCTCATACATGAGGGCCATGCCCGCCGAACTCGTCGCCGTCATTGCCCGCACGCCGGCCGCGGCCGCCCCGATACAGGCCGACATCGCACTATGCTCGGACTCGACCGCGATGAACTCCGTCGAAATCAGGCCGTTCGCCTTGAACCCCGAAATATACTGCGGTATCTCCGTCGAAGGCGTGATGGGGAAAGCCGCGATCACGTCCGGGTCAATCTGACGGATGGCCGTCGCGATTGCTTCGTTTCCGCTCATACGGTCGCGTTTACTCATGCCCCGCGCCCTCCTTTTCCTCCCTGCCCGCCGTCGTCATGGCGATGGCCCCAAAGGGGCAGACCTTCGCGCAGATGCCGCAGCCCTTGCAGTGAAACATATCGAAGTCCCCGCGCTTGCTGTTTTCCGCGGGGATCGAGCTGTCCGGGCAGACCGGAAAGCACAGCAGGCATTGCTTGCAGTTTTCCGCGCGCCACACAGGCGCCTTCGTCCGCCAGTCCCCCGTATTGAAAAACACGGAATTTCCCGCGCCGTACACAAAGCCGCCCTCCGTGATTTCCGTCCACAAAGACCGCTCCGTAATCCCTGCCATCCGATTGATTTTTTCCATTTTCTCACTCATCTCCATTCACGAGTACCGCGCCGAACCACGCCTCGCGCAGCGCGCTCATATTGCCCGCGATCACCTCGGGCTTGCTTGCAAACTTGTGCCGGAACGCCGCTTCCATCTGCGCGAAAAACACCTTTTCTTCAACGATTCCCGTCAGCCGCGCCACCACGGAAAGCAGCGGCGTATTCGGCAGATTTCTGCCGAGATTGCGCGTCGAGATATCCGCCGCGTCGACCGCGTAGATTTCCGCGCCCGTCCCCGGAAACAAATCGCGCACCGCTTCCGGCGGGCGATTCGTATTGACCGCAATCCGCCCTCCGGGCTTCAGCCCCGCCGTCACATCGACCGGCCCGATCAGCGTTTCGTCCACCACCACGACCATATCCGGCTCATAGATGTTCGAGTGGACGCGAATCGGCGCGCCGTCCAATCTGTTGTACGCCGTGATCGGCGCCCCCATGCGTTCCGGGCCGTATTCGGGAAAGCCCTGCACATAGAGCCCCGCCTCAAACGCCGCATCCGCCAGAAGCAGCGCCGCTGTTTTCGCGCCCTGCCCGCCCCGGCCGTGCCACCTGATTTCAATCATCGCTTCCCTCTCCCTGTTCCTGCCATTATATACACAATAATATAAACAAAAAAATCCCTCGGATCAAATCCGGGGACGACATATGCCGCGGTACCACCCCGCTACCCCCGCGCCGGCCCGACCCGCCATACACAGGAATCCGGGCGGCCGCAAGGACGCTCTTTCATGCTTCACGCGCATCCACGTACCAAACTAATCACCGTTCCGCGCCATCCGGCCTGCCGTAAGCATACCGCGCGTCCCCGCTTTCGCAAGGTCAGCTCCGAAGTGATCTTCAACCTCCCGCCGCCGGCGCCCTTCCAGCCCGTTTGCCATCTCCCGCAAACCCGAAGCGCCTCTCTATAGGCGGCATGAGAAAGCCTACTGTCTTCATCATAGCCTTTCACATTATTCAGATGTAGAAATCAGTGTACTATAATCCCCCGCCCCATGTCAAATTTTTCGTCGTCATTTCCCCGGCATTTCCCGGGGCCGCGTCATTCCCGGGGCCTATTCAGAGGTATGCGGCAGAAACCGTGTCATTCCCGCGAATGCGGGAATCCAGTGACATATTTACCGTAGTTTAACAGCCTAAAATTTTCCATTTACTCCAAATCCCTTGCGTTTACTTGCGCAGGGGCTTTTTCATTTGTGTTACAAAAACATTTTAATGTGATAGATTACAACAGATATGATATAATGAACTAACTGGCATTGCATTTTAAAGGAGCGTATGAAATGAACCTGAGTATCTTGCCCCGGCCGAACGACCGAAAGTATCTCTCAATTATGAAATCTTTCCGTGACCCGGAAACGAAGAAAACGCGCGTCAAGCAGATCAAGGCGCTTGGATACCTCGATGTGCTCGAAAAAGAATATACCGACCCGGTTGCTCATTTCAGAGAAGTTGCGCGGCAGATGACCGAGGCTGAAAAGGACGGGAAGAACGTCTCGCTCAATTTGTCGATGGACGAGGAACTCGTGCCGGGCACAGATGACCGGAGAAACCTCGGCTATGCCGCCATTATGAAAATCTACCACGAGCTTTTGCTGCACGAACATTTCGCTGCCAAGGCCAGATATCAGAAGTTTGAATTCAACACGAACTCGATCATGCTGCTGC
>JAITNA010000148.1 GCA_031290715.1 Eubacteriales Family XIII. Incertae Sedis bacterium
AGGAGCAACACCGTTAAACTCATGTTGGTTGCTTGTTCGCGTATCCGCTTCAACAGCGCTCAATCGCTTTGCGGCTACGCCTTTGAAATACTGGGAAAGATAGCCCTGTTTCATCTCATGCCCTTATGTGGGGTTCCATTGTCTTTGCAACCGCCTTAATGACAGGCACAACAACGGAATTTCCAAACTGTTTGTATGCTTGGGTGTCTGAAACGACAATCTTATAATCATCACTAAACCCCATCAGTCGGGCGCACTCGCGAGGAGTTAATCGGCGTGGATTCTTCTTCGCTCCGCGAGAAATCAAAATTTCAGAACCATCCTTGTAGTAACGCGCGGAGAGTGTCCTTGCAATATCATTTTCAGTCACTAATCCGTAGCCAAACCCATTGCCCTTTGCTTTATGCTTCGCGGCATAGTCTTGGAGGTATTGCCATAGGTGGTCTGTCAACACATATTTACTTTGAACCTTGCCTTTCGTTCCTGTCGTATACGGTTCCTGCGCGGATTCCGTTCCATTTTGCGGATGGAAAATGGATTTCAATATCGGCCGTTCGCTTGGAACAATGAGATCATCCCAAGAAAACGGGACATCTTTTTTGAAGCCAACAATAATAGTTCGTTCGCGGTGTTGCGGAACCCATGATTGACCATCGATGATTTTCCAGTAGACGTGGTAGTTCAACTCGTTTTCGAGTGTATTTAGAATAATTTCAAAAGTCTTGCCTTGATTGTGGGAAACGAGGTTTTTCACATTTTCAAGCAAAAATACCTTCGGGCTTTTTGCGGCGATTATCCTTGCAACATCGAAGAACAATGTCCCCTGCGTAGTACATTTAAAACCATGAGGCCTGCCTAATGCGTTTTTCTTTGAAACCCCCGCGATGGAAAATGGCTGACATGGAAACCCGGCTAACAAAACATCATGGTCAGGCACATCCTCGGCCGGATACGGCACAATATCGCCGATAAATGTTTCATCGTCGCCGAAATTTGCTTGGTATGTTTTTTTAGACCAATCGTTCCATTCGCTCGTGAATACACATTTGCCGCCGATAGACTCAAAACCGATACGAATACCGCCGATTCCTGCGAATAGGTCAATGAAAGTAAAATCGCTCATACTTCCTCCTTGTTTACGAATAAGTATATCAGGGGGCCGGCATATCTGCAAGAAAAATATATGAACAGACGTTTTATTTTTTGTTTGTTTCGTGTTACCCCACTCCTACCGATAAGGCCGCCAAAACGCGGGGATAAACAAGAGCAGAATCGTGAATATTTCCAATCTGCCCACGAGCATGAGCACCGTCATGAACAGCCGCGAAGCCGGGGCGAACACCTGAAACGACTCCTGATACCCCACCCCGCCCCCGAGGACAAGGCCCGTGTTCGACAGCATCGCAATCACCGTCCCCAGTGTCGTTTCCGCGTCCAGATTCTCGAGCGAAAGCAGTACGCAGGAAAACATGACGATAACAATGTACAGGATAATGAAGGTCGCGATGCTGGACACCCTGTCGGCGGGTACGGTCTTGTCGCCGATCTTCACCGCGACGACCGCGTTCGGATGGAGCTTCTTGTAAATATTGCGTTTGACCAACGACAGCGCGACGGCCGCGCGGACCACCTTGATCCCCCCGCTTGTGGAGCCGGAACACCCGCCGATCACCATTACGATCAGCAGCATCCAATGCGTGATCTGCGGCCAAACGTCAAAGTCCACGCCCGCGTATCCCGCCGTCGTAATGAAAGATACCGATTGGAAAATACCGTAGCGGATCGCCTCAGCCGGAGAGTCGTAGGTCCCCGTCAGCAAAAGTACCGCAAAGATGAGCCCGATGAACACGCCGAGCAAGATGAGATACAGGCGAATCTCAACCTCCTTGAAGAAATCCCGGACGCGCCGCTTGATCAGGTGCTGAAAGCTCACAAAACTGAACGACGCCAGAACGCAAAAGACGACGATGATCATCTCTATGTAAAGGCTGCCCCCAAGCATGGCGGTGACATCGTAGTTGGCAAAGCCGCCGTTGCCCATACAGCCAAAGGCCAGAATGAACGCGTCAAAAAGACCGGCGCCGCCCGCAAGCAGCAGCAGTACCTCGGCCGCCGTGAATACAAAATAAAGGAGATAGACGCTCTTGGCCGTGTCGGTCATTCGCGCGCGGATTTTGTCCACCGACTGCCCCGACGTTTCGGCGCTGGCGAGATTGGCGGCGCCGTACCCGAGCATGGGCATGATGGAAATGGCGAGGATCAATATCCCCATGCCGCCCAGCCATGTGTTGAACTGCCGCCAAAACAGCAACGCGTGCGGCAGTTCCGTCACGTTTTCAAGCAGGGTCGACCCGGTCGTCGTCAGACAGGCCATCGCTTCAAAAAACGCGTCGATAAAAGAGGTGTGCGCGCCCGAAATCAAATACGGCAAAGTCCCCAGCGCCGCAGCAAATATCCAGCAAAGCGCGACCACAAGCACGCCCTCGCGGATTTTGATGATCGGTCTGGCGCTCCGCGTACAGCGGCGCAGCAAGGATCCCGCGGCGACCAAGGCGGCCATGAGAACCGCAAAGATTTCCGCGGTTCCCGTTTCCCGGTAAATAAGGGCGACGGCGAGCCCCACCAACATCGTACCGCCGATGAGGATGCTGATGATTCCAAGGATATGCAATACCAATCTGAGATTGAGGTTCATAATGCGGATATTTTCCCGTTCACGCTTACTTCTGAGGCTGACCCTTATCCGAAAAATCCCTGTTTCAGCTTGATCAGCTTTTCGAGGTCGTAGGACTCCGAAAGCAGCGCCATGATAACGACCCTGTCGCCTTCGCTGATCCGCGTTTCGTCGTCGGGCAATATGACCTGCGTCCCCCGCTGCAGGGCCGCGATCGCAAGGCCCGGCGGCAGCTTCAGATGCCCGATCGGCTTCCCGCAAATAGCCATCTCGCGGTCGATCGCCATATGAATGAACTCCGCCTGCCCCTGAATGATCTGCGCCGAGATGATCCGCGCCCCCTTGATACTGCGGACAATATGCGCCGCGGAAATGTCGATCGGATTGAGGACCATATCGACGCCCATACTTTTGATCAGCGTGCCAAAACTCTCGCGGCTGATCTTGGCGATCACATCCTCGATCCCGGCTTGCTTGGCGAGCAGGGCCAAGAGGAGATTTTCCTCATCGAGCCCCGTCGTCCCGACAAAGGCGTCCATCTCCGAAAAATTCTCGTCGTTCAGCAGGTCGATGTCCGTCGCGTCGCCATGCAGGATCAGGACATTGCTGAGGTGCGTCGAAAGATACTGACAGCGCCTTTTGTCCAACTCGATGATCTTGACCGACGCGCCGAACTCCTCGAGCATCCGCGCCAAGTAAAACCCGGACTTCCCGCCGCCCGCGATCATGACGCGCTGAATGTTCGTGTACCGGTCCTTGTCGACAAGCTTCGCCGCCGCGCCGTCGATGCGGTCGCGGTCCCCGACGACATAGATTTCGTCGCCCTCCTCGATGTGCATGTCCTCGTCCTTCGTCGGGATAACGAGCTTGCCGTTCTTGGAAATCGCGAGCAGCGACATATCCGATTCCCGCAAAATTTCACGCGCCTGCGCGGCGGACTGCCCGATAAGGCGCGCCATCTTCTCCGCGAGAAACTCCAGCATCGAAACCTTGCCCGCGTGAATGACGCCCCCCATGATGGAATATTTCTCGACGAGATACTTGTTGATTTCCTCCGCAATCGACCGGTCCGGATTGATGATATAGTCGATCCCGAACGTTTCCCGCAGGAGCTCGTATTGATTCATATGCTCGGGGTCCCGAATCCGCGCGATCACCTTCGGGACCCCCAGTTTCTTCGCCGTAGCGCCGATCACGATGTTCTTTTCATCCCGGTCTGTCGTCGTGATGAAATAATCGTAACTCGCGATGCCGATCTCTTTCAGAAGGCTGACTTCCTTCGCGTTGCCGGCCACTGTCATGATATCCAAGGAATTGCCCAAGCGCTGAATCAACTCCTCGTCCTTGTCGATCAAAGTGATCGAATGACCGGCCCCCATCAGTATTTCAATGATTCTCAGGCCAAGCTTCCCGGCCCCCACAATTGCGATCTTCATTCTTTCGCTTCTTCTT
>JAITNA010000014.1 GCA_031290715.1 Eubacteriales Family XIII. Incertae Sedis bacterium
TGCGCTTGCCATCCTTGTCCCGATGGGCGTGTCTTTGCTGCTCAATGTCCTTGCGCTTGGGGTGTACAAGGGGCTGATCGCCGCCTTTTTGTATCTCTCGGCGGGGCTTTTCGTCACGGCGTTTTTTGCTTTCTGCGCGGGCGCCGTCGGCTGCCTGCTTGCGGGAACGCTCTTTGAAGCGGCTTTCTTCGGGGCGGCGCTGCTTGCCATCCCCTACACCGTCACCTACGCGATCGGGGTATTTCTGAAACATTTGCTTTGGGGGAATCCTTTCGGCGCCAGGCCCTATCTCGGGGACATTCCTGCCGCCCCCTCTGTCACAAGCGCCTTTTCCGCGGCCGATCCTGCGCTGTTTTTCTATAACGATTTGAACGCTCACCGCATGTTCTACCGGCCGCTCGATACGGATACGCCCGCTGCAATCCTGCCGGGCCCATTGCTCATCTGGGCCGGGATTTGCGTACTCATCGTTTTGGCGGGGCTTTTCCTCGCGCGGCGGCGCAAGGCGGAGCAGGCGGGTTTTGCGGGGAAGAACGCGGGCGCGGCGCGGTTTTTTCTCTTTATCCCCACGCTGTTTGCCGGCGCGCTTGTTTTCGATCTCTCCGCGGGGGTGAACCTCGCGTTCGGCCTTGCCGCGCTGATTGCGGTTTTTGCCCTCTGCCTGTTCGGGGGCGACCGGGCTCTGCTTGGCGCGCGGGCATTTTCTGTTTTTGCCGCTGCTTCCGGTTCCGGTTCTGCTTCCTCCGCTTCCGTTTCGGTTTCTGCTTTCTCTTCGGCGCGAAAAGTTGCGCTTGCTTTGGGTGTTCGCGTTTTGATTCTTGTAATAATGGCCGCCGGCGCGGGGACCTGCTATGGGGTGTATGCCGCTTTGCCTGCCCAGGAGGAGGTGGCTTCCGTTTCGGTTTCTTATGTGGGCTCGCCGTCCTATGTCGGAGTACCTTCGCTTGGGAGCAGCACGGAAAACAGCTATTACATTTCCGCGAAGTACGACTACGCGGATGCCGCGGCCATTGCGTCGTCACTCAGCGCCCATGAGCAAATCGACGCAGCCGGAAAGCGGCCGCTCGCGGGGAACGCGGAGCGTTTTGAGGATACGGCGCTGCCTTACGATGTGTCGTTCACCTATACTTATAAAGACGGGAAAACGCAAACGTGGTATTACGACCGCGCGTCTTTCGCGCAGCTTCGCGCTTTGCTTGCTTTGGAGGATACGCAGGCGGTACGGAATGGGATCAGCGCGGTCTTTCCGGAGGATACGGGGAGCAGCGCGGGGAGTACTGCGGATGGTGCGGGCGCTGCGGTCGGCGGCGAATCGCTTTGGGCCAGGAACGCTTTTGCGAGCGGCGAGGTCATTCTGACCGAACCGACTTTCCGCGAGATGTACGCCATCGGCCTTGCCGAAAACGACCGGGCCGCGCTGCTCGGCTGTATCAAGGCTGACGTCCTCGCGCAGCCGGCGGCGGATCGGTATTTCCCGAAGGGCGAGCCGCTTGGCATTCTGATGTTCACATTTGACAGCGAAAACGACCGGAACAGTTTTAGTTATCATCTGAATAATACTTTTGTGTATCTTGACGAGGGCTTCACCCAAACGCTGGCTTTTTTGAAAGATAAGGATTTGTGGCTTGAAGAGGAGGGCGGCAGCGCGGGCGCGGACGAGATAGAAACGCTCATTCTCCAGTCCTATGACCCGTATATCGGGATCAACAAGCCGAGCTTCCCGCAGTCGCTTTATTTCATGAGCTACACCTCTTTGAATAACGACGATTTTCGGATTCAAAAGGATTTCGGCAAGGTGGGCGAGGTGCGCGACCCGGCGGAAGTGAAACGGATCGCGGCCGAGCTGCGAAGCAATTATTTCTTGAGTGAGCCGGGCAATCTTGCGGCGGTGAAGTACAAGGGTTCGGACAAATGGGTGTACAAGTTTTGGCCGACGGAAGGCATCGACACAACGACGATGGCGACTATGGAGGGAGATGAAGGATGATTTCGATGAAATTGATTGAGGAGTGGATTTTGGAGGATGTGCCGTATTTTGACTTGACGACTCATGTACTCGGTATCGGCGGCAAGATGGGGAGCATTGGCTATTTCAGCCGCGATCCCGTCACGCTCTCGTCGGTTGAAGCGGCTGCGAAGCTGTTATCGCATCTGGGGCTGACGGTCTTGCAGTCGGCGGCTTCGGGGGAGAAGGCCGAGCCGGGCGCGGTGTTTTTGCGGGCCGAGGGGCGCACGGACGACATCCACCGGGCGTGGAAGGCCGCGCTCAATCTGCTCGAATACTCCTGCGGGATTTCGACGCGCACGGCAAAACTCGCAGCAGCGGCGCGGTCGGTCAATCCCGATATCGCGGTACTGACCACGCGAAAGGTCTTTCCCGGCACAAAAGCCGTATCCATCGGCGCGGCGCTCGCGGGCGGGGCGCTCCCGCACAGGCTCGGGCTCGGGGAAACCATCCTGATCTTTGACAATCATCTGAAAAAGATTGACGGCGGGTACGCGGGGCTTGCGAAGCTGCTTCCGGGGATCAAGAAGCGGGTCTGCGACAAGGAAATCTGCGTCGAGGTCGTGAACGAGGAGGACGCGCTCCTGATGGTCCGCGCCGGCGCGGACGCGCTGCAGTTTGACAAGCTGCCGCCCGATGAACTCGCCGGGATTGTGAAAAGGCTTCGCGCATCGGGCGAAGCGGGCAGGGCTGTGCGTTTGATCGCGGCGGGCGGCGTGAACGCGGAGAATGCGGCGGCCTACGCGGCGGCGGGCGTGGATGCGATTTCTACAACGTGGATATATTTTGGGAAGCCGGCGGATATGTCGGTTCATATAGAGTGATCGTCGTATTGCGTCGAATGAGTGTGCAAGCGAAGATATGTTATGGGAATCCAAGGATAAATATGTCACTGGATTCTCGGGATCCGCCGCGAGCGGCGGCCCCAAGAATGACAGAGAACAGGAACGGCGAACAAGAATGATAGAGAACAAGGTCGGCGAAGAATGAGAACGGTGAACAAGAACGGAGAATGAGAACGGAGAACAAGGAGGACGAAGTTCATGGGTATGAGTCAAAAGAATGTTGATTTGCAAATCGAAGGGATGATGTGTATCAATTGCCGGAACAAAGTGGAAAAAGCGCTGACGGGTACGCCCGGTGTGGAATCAGCTGCCGTGAGCCACGAGGCCGG
>JAITNA010000052.1 GCA_031290715.1 Eubacteriales Family XIII. Incertae Sedis bacterium
CCCATTGCCGCGCCGCGTTTTTCGTGCGGAAACAGGAGCAGCAGGCCCGTCATTGACAGCGGCATCATGATACCCGCACAGATTGCTTGAAGGAAGCGCCCCGCAAGCAGCATCGGGAAGTTGACCCCCCACGCCGCCACAAGGCTGCCCGCGAGAAGGGCTATGAAAGCTGCGATGAACAGCGTCTTCATCTTATATTTGTCCATGAGAAACGCGGAAATCGCGACTACGATCGCGTTCACCAACGTAAAGCCCGATACGAGCCACTGCGCCGTCGTCGCCGTGATGTCCAAATCCGCCATTACACGCGGCAGCGCCGGGTTCATCAGTGTTTGGTTCAAGACAGACAGGAATGCGCCGATAACCAATATCGCCGCTGTCGTTTTTTGTGATTTTGTCATACGATTCCATTCACCCCATTGCAGATCAAGTTTGACGAAATCCCAATTACCTCCGCCAGATCCGGCTGCCGGCCGCTTCGCCGCCAGTACCTGTAAATGCTTATGATGCTTGATACGAGAAAAGTTGTGATCACGCCTCGCGTGTGCTCGTCAAATTCGCCCAAATTGTCAACGCACTCGCTGTTGAGTTCCCAAATACGCTCCATTGTTTTGCGCAGCCCGTTCATATTGGGGTCACAGCTTATGATTCGCTCATCAATGCCGACCTGTTCACTGTACCTCTCGAACACCTCCCGTATGATGCTCGGAATGTCGTCTACCGCCTTATACCGCGAAATACGCGCCGCGAAGCGTTCTGCTATTTCACTCTGCTGTTCCGCGAGCAGCGCGTCCATATCCTTGTAGTGCAGATAGAATGTTTTGCGGTTGATTTGCGCCCTTGCAATCAACTCCGCTACCGTAATGTCGGCATATGGCATATCGGCAATCAGTTTGCGGAAGCTTTGCCGTATGGCTTCTTTCGTCTTGACCACCCGCAAGTCCTCGTCCCTTGGTTTGCGTTCTTTCTCCATTTTTCCGATTACCTCCCGATGTTTAATTGACCATGCGTATCATAATAACACACGATTGTAGAATAATCAACGGGTGTGTATTAAAATATTTTCCGCACAAAAAAAATATTTATTGCTATCTTGTTTCAACTCATGTATAGTCTACTTGTATCAAAGGTGCATTGTCTTACTTGTTCGTATGTCATTGGCCAGACCGATGATATGCGACAGGTATTCTTTTTTTTGCACTAAGGGATACGAGCAGGTTTATGTTTAGGAGGAAAAAAGATGAGCACAGGTAAGGTAAAGTGGTTCAACTCGGATAAAGGCTATGGCTTTATATCCAACGATGATGGCAGTGATGATTTGTTTGTACATTTCTCCGCCATCCAGTCGGACGGTTTCAAGTCGCTCGACGAGGGACAGAAGGTGACGTTCGAAGTAGAACGGGATAACAGGGACAGCAACAAGCTGCGTGCGACCAACGTTCTCGTCGTGGAGTAGTTCCGCGAAACAATGCCGAATAATGGGAAAGCGTCCGTGAGGGCGCTTTCTGTGCGTTCGGCGTTGCTATGAAATCAGGGTTCTTTTCTGACAGCTCCGAACACACCGATCCCGGCGCCAATCAGCGCGGGCCGTTCAGCACGAAGCGTTCAATCGCGCGGGCGACGCCGTTTTCGTCGTTTCGTTTTGTAATGTAATCCGCGGCGGCTTTCGCGTCCGCGACCGCGTTCTCTACCGCAACGCCGATTCCCGCGTAGGCGATCATGCTGATGTCGTTCGCGTTGTCGCCGATGCACATGGTTTCTTTTTGCCCGATCCCCAGACGATCGGCGATGAATTTGACGCCGGCGGCTTTGTTCACGCCCAGACCGTCCACTTCAAGGTTGAAGCCGAGTGACGATGTGATTTCATAAAGCTTCCCCGCTTTTTGCAAGTGCCGCCATATGCGGTCTTTCTGCGCGGGGCCGGGGAAGGTGAAGTGGAACTTTTCGATCTCCGTACGGTGCGCCATCGCAAAAGCGGCCAAGCCCTGCGTTGCGAGCCTTGATGAAATGAAGTAATCAAGGAAGGAATCCGGGACGCCGTAGCGCTTCGGGTCCGCAATGCGATCCGCTTCGGCATAGGGGTCGCCGTTCCAAAACACCTCGGTCAGAATCTCCGGGTCGTGAAGCAGGGGGATAATGTGGTCTACGGCCGCTTCGTCGATGTATTTCGCGAAGAGGACTTCTCCCGCATCCCGGTCGATGATCCTGGCCCCGTTGGAACAGATCAGGTAGCGGATTTCCGCGATCGACAGAATTTCCTTGGGGACCGCGCTTTCGGCCCGGCCCGTCGCGGCGACGACGTGAATCCCGTTTGCGATACAGCGCAGGAGCGCGTTTTTGTTTTCCTCGGAAAGCGCTTGGCCGGGGCCGAGCAGTGTGTCGTCCAAATCTGTCGCGATCAATTTGATGTCCGGGAATTCATTCATAAGTTGTATTATATCATATTGTAGGTGCAGGGGTGCGGGAATCTATGGTATTATGGTCACTGGATTCCCGCATTCGCGGGAATGACAGTGGTGCAGAGGTGCGGGAATCTATGGTATTATTAATCACCGGATTCTCGGGATCTGCCGCAAGCGGCAGCCCCAAGAATGACAAAGTTTTGCAGAGAATGACAAGGTATTGCAGAGAATGACAAGGTTTTGCAGAGAATGACATTATTTTAGCCGACAAGATAGGCACTTGGGAGAAGAATTTATGGCTTTGGAAAAGATTGATTTTTTGGATGAGCGGCAGCGGAACGCGTTTCGGCATACGACTTCGCATGTGATGGCGATGGCGGTCAAGCGGCTTTGGCCGGAGGTGCGGCTTGCGATCGGACCCGCGATTGAGGACGGGTTTTATTATGATTTCGATCCGGAACAGCGTTTCGCGGACGACGATTTGAAACAGATCGAGAAAGAGATGAAGAAGATCGTCAAGCGGAATATCGTGCTTGAACGTTTCGAGCTTTCTCGGGAGAACGCGCTGAAGTGGGCGGATGAAGCGAACGAACCGTACAAACGGGCGCTCATTGAGGATTTGCCGGACGGGGAGCCGCTTTCATTTTATAAGATCGGCGAGTTCGTCGATCTGTGCAAGGGGCCGCACCTCGCTTCCACGGGGCAGATCGGCGCGTTCAAGCTGACGAGCGTGGCGGGCGCGTACTGGCGCGGGGACGCGGCAAGCAGTATGCTGCAGCGGATCTACGGCACGTCTTTCCCGACGCGGGAGGAGCTCGACGCGTATCTCGCAAGGATCGAGGAAGCGAAGAAGCGGGACCACCGGCTGATCAGCAGGGAGATGGAGCTCTTCATGATCGCGGAGGAGGGGCCCGGCTTCCCGTTCTTTCTGCCGAACGGCATGATCATCCGCAACGAACTGGAGCAGTTTTGGCGGGAGGAGCATGCGCGGCGCGGCTATGATGAGATTCGCACGCCGCTGATTTTGAACGAAGCGCTTTGGCATACGTCCGGACACTGGGACCATTATCAAGACAATATGTATTTCACGAAGATCGACGGGGGGGATTTTGCGGTCAAGCCGATGAACTGCCCGGGCGCGATGCTGACCTACAAGCACAAGATGTACAGTTACCGCGACCTGCCTGTGCGCTTTGCGGAGCTGGGGCAGGTACACCGGCACGAATTGTCGGGGGCGCTGCACGGGCTCATGCGCGTGCGGACCTTCACGCAGGACGACGGGCATATCTTCATGCTGCCGGAGCAGACGGAGGACGAGATCGTCGGCGTGATCGAGCTGACCGACTATGTGTACAAGCTCTTCGGCTTCGATTACCATGTGGAGATTTCCACGCGGCCGGAGGATTCGATGGGCGAAAAAGCGGACTGGGACCTTGCGACGGACGCGCTCAAGGCCGCCGTCGAAAGGCTCGGCATCCCCTACATTATGAACGAGGGGGACGGGGCGTTCTACGGGCCGAAGATCGACTTTCATCTGCGGGACAGCCTTGGAAGGACGTGGCAGTGCGGCACGATACAGCTTGATTTCCAGATGCCGGGGCGTTTTGAGATTTCCTATGTCGGGAGC